>JASHXZ010000163.1 GCA_030043285.1 Xanthobacteraceae bacterium
CGAGGCCAAGGATTTCGAGACCGCGCTGGCCGAGCTGTCGGCTGACGAGGCGGCCGAGTTGGCCCGCAAGTGAGCGCTGTTATGCCGGGCCGACCAGATCTTCGACGGTGAGATCAAGCCCGGGTGGATCGAGCCGCAGTGCTCCGGCGCTCAGTACGTTCGGCATCTGGTTGCTGCTGTGATGGGTCACCGTGCGAGCCTCGGGATCGATGACGAGATAATGTGCAACGCTGGGTAATTTGAAATAACCGATCAGCTTAGCGCTGGTGTCGTGATGACTTGTCGTCGGAGACAACACCTCGACCAAAATCACCGGATTCGCGATCAGCATCGAAGTGGGGGGCGGAGCGCCGCCGCAGAACACCAAAGCATCCGGCTCATAGAGCGTATGGTCGTCGATCCGCACACCTGGCCCATCCGGCATGACCTCGCATGGCAAGCCGGCAGCTCTCACCGCCTGCAGCAGAGTGAGATAAACAAGTCCCTTGACGCGGCTGTGGGATAGACGTTCCGACGGCATGGTCACGATCTGTCCGTTGATCAGTTCCGTGCGCTGCCGTTCGCTCTGGCGTTCGCTCCAGGCGAGGTATTCCTCGACCGTCATGGCGCCGCGAAATGCGATATTCATGACCGGAAGGTTATCACGAGACCCCGCTTTGGCGCAAAACGCTGACCTTCGTTTCATGGATTTGGCGCTGGCGCTCGGCCGACGCGGGCTGGGCCGTACTTGGCCGAACCCTGCGGTGGGCGCGGTGATCGTCAAGGACGGCTTCATTGTCGGGCGCGGCTGGACGCAGCCGGGCGGGCGGCCGCACGCCGAGGTCGAGGCGCTGCGCCGCGCCGGCGCGTCAGCGCGCGGCGCCACGCTCTATGTCACGCTCGAGCCGTGCTCGCATTTCGGCAAATCGCCGCCGTGTGCCCACGCGATTGTTGCCGCGGGCATGGCGCGGGTGGTTTCGGCGCTGGAAGATCCCAATCCCGAAGTCGCGGGACGCGGTCATGCGCGGCTGCGCGATGCCGGCATTGCGGTCGAGGTCGGCCGCGGCGCGGCGGCCGCGCGGCGCGATCACGCCGGGCACATCCGGCGCATGCGTGATGGCCGGCCGCATGTGATACTTAAGCTTGCCTTGTCCGCCGACGGCAAGGTGGCTGCAGCCGGCCGACTTCCGTTGCCGATCACGGGCGAGGCGGCGCGCGAGCGTGTGCATCTCATCCGCGCCCAGAGCGACGCGATCCTGATCGGGATCGGCACCGCGCTCGCCGACGATCCGATGTTGACTGCTCGGTTGCCCGGCATGTCGGGCTATTCGCCGGTGCGGGTCGTGCTCGACGGCGCGTTGCGGTTGCCGCTTGGCTCTCGGCTGGTCAAAACCGCACGTGAGGTGCCGGTCTGGGTGATCGCCGGAATTGAAGCGCCGCGTTCGGCTGAAGAGCGCTTGCAAGCGCTAGGCGTGGACGTGTGTCGGGTTAAGGCGACGACTGGTGGTCTCGACCTCGCGGCCGTGCTCGAGCTGCTTGCAAATCGCGGCATTACGCGGCTGCTGGTCGAAGGCGGTCCGACCGTGGCCGGCGCCTTACTTGCCGCCGACCTGGTCGATGAGGCAATGCTGTTCAGGTCGTCTAAATCCGTCGGGGTTGACGGTATCGAGGCATTCGACCAAGCGGCTGCGGCCGTGCTGTCGCGGCTGACGCTTACTGAAACGGAGCAGATCGGCCCCGATCGGCTCGAGCTATATTTGCGCGGGTGATGCGATGTTTACCGGCATTGTCAGCGACGTCGGCGAAGTGATTGACGTTGAAGAGAAAGCCGAGGGGCTGCGGCGGCTGACGATCGCCGCTGGCTACGATCCGGAGACCATCGACATCGGCGCCTCGATCGCCTGCTCGGGAATCTGCCTAACCGCCGTGGGGCGCGGCAGAACCGGCAACCGCGCCTGGTTCGCGGCCGATGCCGCGGCCGAAACGCTGCGGCGCACCACCGCCGCCAATTGGCGGCGCGGCACGCGGCTCAATCTCGAGCGGTCACTGCGGCTCGGCGACGAACTCGGCGGCCATCTCGTCAGCGGCCATGTCGACGGCATTGCCGAACTTTTGGCGCGCGACGATTTCGTCGATATGGCGGCGCTGTCGCTGCGCGCGCCCGCCGAACTGGCGCGCTTCATCGCGCCCAAGGGCTCGGTTGCCATCGACGGCGTCTCGCTCACGGTCAACAAGGTCGAAGGCGACACGTTCTCGGTGCTGATCATTCCGCACACCCTGAAGGTCACCACCCTCGGCGTGGTCGAAGTCGGCGCGCGGCTCAATCTCGAAGTCGACCTCATGGCCCGCTATGCGGCGCGGCTATTGGAGGGCGGCGGATAGCTGCGCGAACCGCGGCTTGTTCCTCTTCGCCGCGCTTGCTACCACCGCCGCCGCATAGTGGAGCGCAACGAATGGCCGGGCCGCGGCGAGACAAGCGTACCGAGAGCGATGGCAAAGGCGCGCGCATGCTCGTGGTAGAGGCGCGCTTTTACGAAGAGATCGCCGATGCGCTCCTGGCGGGCGCCACGCGCGCGCTCAACGAGGCGCAGGCGAGCTTCGACTGCATCAGCGTGCCGGGCTCGCTGGAAGTTCCGACTGCGATCGCGATCGCGGTGGATGCGGCGCAGCGCCGGCGCCGGCCTTACGACGGCGCGGTTGCGCTCGGCTGCGTGATCCGCGGCGAAACCATCCATTTCGAGATCGTCTCGCACCAGTCGGCGCGCGGCCTGATGGAGCTGTCCCTGGCGCGCGGCCTGCCGATCGGCAACGGCATCATCACCGTCGAGAACCAAGCGCAGGCCTTTGCGCGGGCCCGCGTTGAAGATCAGGACAAGGGTGGCGACGCGGCGCGCGCCGCGCTGGCGCTGGTCGCGCTCAAGCGGCGGCTTGCGGAGCGGTGAATATGGCGCTGCCGGCCAAAAAACCCAACGCGGAGCGCAAGGCCAACAAGCGCGGCGCCGCGCGGCTTGCCGCCGTGCAGGCGCTTTATCAGATGGATCTCGTCGGCACCGGCCTGAACG
>JASHXZ010000821.1 GCA_030043285.1 Xanthobacteraceae bacterium
CGGGCTGCATTGTAGCACCGCAGTAAATGATGCGCTCGAAAATGCCGAGATGGGTCACTTTCGACTGATTCAGCGGGGCTTTGCGATGCCCGATCATCCCCGGGAGCGGATACCGGGACCGCTGGTATTAGTACCTGCCCTAGCCCCCTTCAGCCTTCACGCCGGCGCGCCATTGGACCGTAGTCCAATAGACGCGGAACTGCTTCGCGGTTTCGGATAGGCGAAAGCGCTTATTTCGCGCGGCCAGAACCGTTTGCTCGATAACACGACTGCTCTACGGGGCTATCGCTTTGTGCGACGACACGGCAGACACGGGGGACGACCATGAGACCGGCTTGTAATCTCGCTGACAGAGCAGCGGATGGATCGCGTAGTCGGCTGCATGTTCGATCTCGCGCAGTGGCGGCGTGTTTTGCCTTGGCGCTTTGCGCATCCGCGGCGACGATCGCCCACGCCGACGAGAACGGCATCAGCTTCTGGCTGCCCGGATTCTTTGGCAGCTTCGCCGCCACTCCACAACAGCCGGGATGGTCGGTCGCCGCAATGAACTATTACACCAACGTCTCCGCGAGCGGGAATGTCGCAGTGTCCAGGGAAATTACGATCGGACAATTCAATCCCACCGTCAATGCGAACATCAACGCCAAAGTTAGCGCCAGCGCCGACGTCGGACTTTTTGCACCGACCTACGTATTCGCGACGCCGTTCCTCGGCGGTCAAGCCTCGGCCAGCCTCCTCGTGATATATGGCCAAAACAATACCGCATTGAACGGAACCATATCCGGTACGGTCGGGCCGATACCCTTCACGCGAACGGTCGACCTTGGCCAGACGACAACGGGCATCGGCGACCTGATGCCGCAATTCTCGGTGCGCTGGAATGCCGGCGTCAACAATTACATGGCCTATCTGACCGGCGACATCCCCGTCGGAGAGTACAGTTCGAGCAATCTTGCCAATATCGGGCTCGGCCATGGCGCCATCGACGGCGGCGTCGGCTATACCTATTTCAATCCGCAAACCGGCCATGAATTTTCGGCGGTGGTCGGATTGACCGGGAACTTTGAGAACACGTCGACCAATTATACGAACGGCATCGACGCCCATCTCGATTGGGCCGTGTCGCAATTTCTAACCAAGCAATTTCAGGTCGGCCTGGTCGGATATGTCTACGATCAGCTCACGCCTGACAGCGGCTGTGCCCCGATCATATGTCCATTCGAGTCGCAGGTCATCGGCGTCGGCCCGCAAATCGGATACCTGTTCCCGGTCGGCGACATGCAGGGCTATTTGAACCTGAAGGGCTATGGCGAATTCGACAACAACGCCAGGCCCGATGGCTACAATGTGTGGCTTACTTTCGCACTGTCACCGAAGGCGCCGGCAGCCGCGCCACCGCCCATCCTGGCCAAATAGCCGACGACAGCATTGCAGGTGCCGAACGTCCTCCAACAGCGTGCCGAAGAACTGCCCGCCAGCACCCCCGGCGTCCGGGTGAGCGTATAAATTCAATCTGCCTGCCCTAACAGTCGGGAGTTTATCGTTTGGACGCGCTGCTTTGCTGACACCGGACGTAGATCATCGTGCCGTACCGGCTTACCTTATCCGCATCGAGCCACCGCGTTATCATGACATTGCCGTCGAATGACGCAATCTCTCTGTCATCGTCGCCGATCGGACCATCGGGACCGATATAATTCTTCCCATCAGGACCACCTTTGAGCCGGAGTTCGGACAGCTGATTGTCGTCGGCGAGATACATCATGACGCCGCCGGTCGGCCCTTTGGTGATCCGGTACGGGTTGTTGCACTGCCTGCGGGCCTCGACTTCCGTGCGGGCCCGCTCGCTTTCCTGATGATAGGACGCAAGCCCCCAGTTCCCGACAAGCCGATCGGCCGGGATATTCGACGGCAGGACTGCAGGCGTCTCGACCGGTGGCGGCGCCTGCGAAGCGCACGCTGCGATGAACGGCAGCACAGTCGTGAGGGCGATAAAGGGGATCGAGCGCACGGCGTGCTCGGTCGGCCTACCGGATCGGAGGCGCATATTGAATGCCGCCCCGATCCCACAAGCTGTTCAGTCCGCGCGGAATACCCAGCTTCGATGAAGCCCCTACATTGCGGTCATAAACGTCGCCGTAATTGCCGACCAGCCGTATCACACGCGCTGCCCAGTCGTTCGTAAGACCGAGCTTTTGGCCGAAGCTCTCGTCAAGACCCACCAACCGCCGAATGGAAGGCTTTTGCGACTTCATCGCCTCGTCGATATTGCTTTGACCGACGCCGAGCTCGTCCGCATCGATCATGGCGAATTGCGTCCACTTGACGATGTTCAGCCATTGGAAATCGTCCTGGCGCACAACAGGGGCAAGCGGCTCTTTGGAAATGATGTCCGGCAGGATGATGTGATCGCGCGGCGTCGCAAGCTCGCTGCGCAGCGCATAAAGCTGCGAGACGTCGGATGTCAGCGCCTCGCAGCGGTCGCTTTCGTAGGCCTTGAGAGCGTCGGCGGCGGACGAAAAAATCATTGTCTTGTAGGTAAGAAGATTGTTCCGGAAGTAATCGGCAAGGTTGAGTTCTGTCGTGGTGCCGGATTGCACGCAGATCGACTTGTCGGCAAGTTGGAGAGCCGAATCGATGTTGAGTGTCCTGCGAACCATAAAACCCTGGCCGTCATAATAGGCGACGGCCGCGAAGATGACGTCGAGATCCGTCTCCCGGCCCATGGTCCAGGTGGAATTGCGCGATAGTACGTCGATCTTCTTCGATTGCAGCGCAGCAAAGCGATCGTCGGCGGACAACGACACGTACTCGACCTTCGTCGGATCGTTGAAGATCGCCGCGGACAGGGCGCGGCAAAAATCCACGTCGAGGCCGCTCCATTGGCCTTTTTCGTCTTTGGCGGAAAAGCCGGGCAACCCCTCGCTGACGCCGCAGACCAGGTGGCCCCGATCGCGTACCGTCTTGAGGGTCTGCGCTGATGCAACGCTCGATGCGATCACGAAAAGCGCAAGTGCCACCAGCGTGTTCTTCAACAGCTTCATGACATCATCCCCCCAGAAGAACACTACAGTTTCGGCGCGTGCTGCACGACGATCTTGGTGCCGACGGGCACGTGGCTGTACAGGTCTATGATGTCTGGATTGGCCAGACGAATGCAGCCGGATGAGACGGCATGACCGATCGTTTGCGGTTGGTTCGTGCCGTGGATGCGATATTCCGTCTGTCCGATGTAAAGAGCGCGGGCCCCCATCGGATTACCTGGACCGCCGGCCATGAAACGAGGCAGATAAGGTTGACGCTCGATCATCTCTGGCGGCGGCCGCCAATCCGGCCATTCGGCCTTGCGCGAGACCCGGTGAATTCCAGACCATTGGAAGCCGACCCGACCTACACCGACGCCATAACGCATGGCGCGATTGTTGCCCTCGACGAGATAGAGAAAACGCGAGGACGTATCCACGACTATGGTGCCTGGTGCTTCCGTCGTCCTGTAAAATACCGGCTGCCGCTCGTAAACGGCGTCTAGCTGCTCGTCGGCTGGATTTGGCACGTAGCCCGGCTGATCGCCGAGCGCCATCGTGTCCTTGTCTGCAGTTGCGGTCTGCGCATGTAGTGGCCACGCGGTGGCCACCCACAACAGCGTCACCAGTTTCCAAACTTGCTTCGAGACCATTTTCGACCTGCAGGACCATTTCGCTTGAAAAGCGGGCTGGCTTCCTGCAGCTGCGCGCAGGAAACTGCCGACATTCTTGTCATGTTTTTGAGAGCGCGATTCATCACTCCCCGGCTTTGATCGAGGTTTTCTACCGCGGCTAAAGACGCTCTTCTATTGGACCACGGTCCAATAGCGCGTCTTCGTATCGTGGTGGATTGTCCGGCCCCGGCATGTATCGATGCGGTGCACGATGGGGCTCGGTAATTGTCGAATCAGGGGCACTCGTCTGAGTGTTACATTCTGCAGCGGTCAGATGCGGCCATAAAGGGAGGAGCAAAATGAAGCTTCGATTGATTAGCACGGCATTTGCAATCTCGCTTCTTCCGGCGGCTGCAAATGCACAGGTCACGATCGATATGGGAGCATTTACCTGCGCCCAATATCTGGCGATGCCGCCGGGGATGTCTCGTGACTTTTCCGCGTGGATGAGCGGCTGGTTCAGTTATCAGAGCCGCAGGACATTTGTCGATGTGCTTTTGCACCAGAAAAACATCGCAAGCGTGCAATCATGGTGCCGACGCCGTCCGCAAGCAAACGTGATGTCTGCCCTGCAGGCCGCGCTTGGCCCGCAGCAGTGACGTCCTGGAGCCCGGAGAAAAGCCATGAGATGGAATGTTATTTTTGTAGCGGCAACCCTGCTAGTAGCCGCCTCGCTGCCAAGTGCGGCTCAGATCAGGCTGGATATGAACCAGATCACCTGCGGAGGCTGGCTCGGGTATAGTCCAAGCGACCGGGATTTCGTCCGCTTTTGGATCAGCGGATATTACAATGCGGCCGCCAATAGCAAAATCTTGAACTACGACCGCTTTCAAAAGAATACCGTAAAGGTCGCGGCCTACTGCAGAAGGCACAAGT
>JASHXZ010000822.1 GCA_030043285.1 Xanthobacteraceae bacterium
ATCATGAGTGCGGCGCAATTCGGTGCGTTCGAAAAAGCCGAAGCCGAGAAATGGGGCAAGGTCGTCAAATCAGCCGGCATCAAGGCCGAATGAGCACCGCGCCGTCAGCCTTATTCGAGGAGTAACTTAAATGACATTTCATCGCCGGCGATTTCTGCATCTGGCGACGGGCGCCGCGGCGCTGCCCCTCACGCCACGGTTCGTTCGCGCGCAGGACAAATATCCGAGCCGGCCGGTCAAGTTGATCGTCACGGTGCCGGCCGGCGGCTCGCCGGACATCATCGGCCGCCTGATCGCGCAATGGCTCTCGGAGCGGCTCGGCCAGGCGTTCGTGGTGGAAAACAAGCCGGGCGCCAGCACCAATATCGGCACCGAACTCGCGCTCAAGTCCGCGCCGGACGGCGGCACGCTGCTTCTTGCCATGTCGTCGAACGCGATCAACGGCGCGCTCTTCCATCATCTCAACTTCGACTTCATGCGCGACGTCGAGCCGGTCGCCAGCATCTCCACCATCCCGCTGGTGCTGGACGTCAATCCCGCGGTGCCGGCAAAAAGCGTGGCCGAGTTCATCGCCTACGCCAAGGCCAATCCCGGCAAGATCAATCTCGCCTCCGGCGGCAGCGGCACGCCGCTCTATGTCGCCGGCGCGCTGTTCAAGATGATGGCCGGCGTCAATCTGGTCGATGTGATCTATCAGGGCGAAGGCGGCGCCATGCCCGATCTGCTCAGCGGCCAGATGCGGGCGATGTTCGGCGTCATGCCGGCTTCGCTCGGCTACATCAAATCCGGCAAGCTCCGCCCGCTCGCCGTCACCAGCGCCAAGCGCCAGGAGCTGTTGCCGGACGTTCCGGCCATGGCGGAGTTCTTGCCGGGCTACGAGGCCAACGGCTGGTACGGCATTGTCGCGCCGAAAGGCACGCCCGCCAACGTTGTCAACACGCTCAACAAACAGGTCAATGCCGCCTTGGCCGATCCGGCGACGCGGAAGCGCTTCACCGACCTCGGCTGCAACGTATTTTCCGGCTCGCCCGACGATTTCAAAAAATTCATCGCCGCCGAGACTGCGAAGTGGGCAAAGGTGGTGGCGTTCGCCGGCATCAAGGCGGATTGATCGCAGTCTGACGCAAAAAGCGTCTCGCTCCAGCGACGGCTGCCGCAGTATCAGATTTTTGCGCGAGCCGTCACGGCTTGACGTAAATGCTGACATACAATCCTGTGTATGCTTCCTTCCAACCTCTCTTCCCTACCAGAAATCGCCGCAACGCTTCATGTGCCTTCAACCAAAGCACCGTATCGATGCGGTATTTCTTCAGCACTGTATCCCAAGCGGTCTCGTCGACCTCTCCTTGGGCCAGCGGGAAATAGTCACGCAGCAGCGCGTCCGGATAAGCCGTCGATGCTCGACCGTCGACGAAAACGGGTATGGCGCCTCGATCGCGAAAGATCAAAATTCCACCGACGTTCCAGTGGTTCAGCAGCCGCGCATGCGGAAAATGCGTTTCGAGATAACGAACATCCTGCTCCGAAAGGATTTCGGGAAGCCCGAGAGCCGGCATTCGCATATAAAGTAATGGCAGCGAACACGCCACGATTACACCGGCAGCCAACAACGATCTTTCGACTCTGAGATCACTCAGCCGTTTGGACAGCAGCCGGTCAAGATGAAGAGCCAAAGGGACCGTCGAGAACAGGAAAAAGAACGATAGGTATCGGAATTGGTAGAAACCTAAAAACAACAGGAGCCAGGAAAGCAACCGCGGCTCCATCGGGCTTAGTCTTCTGTCGCGCAGCTCCAGCGCAACAAATGCCAAAATGTATATGATACCGGGAACGCTCCCCGGCATGCTCATAATTCGATAGTAAGGCAACCACTCGGTGATGTAAGCTTGCGAGAAGTGACCTAATACAGTCGTCAAACCTTCGTAGATGCGCCAGCCAAGCGGATTTATAAACGTAGCAATAAAACAGCCGACCCCGACCAGGCTGTAGGTACCAAAGTTCACCCAGTCCCGCCTGAGCAATGCTACGCCGCCGAAAAAACCGACAATGAAGAGCCCCAATAAAAAGCCGCCATGCAGGTTGGCCCACAGCAACATAATTGCAGGCAGCAAGAAAATAAGCCTCGTCCTTTTCAAACATTCGCCGTAAAATATGACGCTGAACAACATCGTGGAAATGTTTGGCGCGGCGGCGAGGTAAATATTGGGGTACGCCGCAAACTCGGGGTAGAGCAGGCACGCGGATAAGACGGAAATACAAGCCGGAATAGCCGAGGCGCCACTGCTCAGGCAGACGGATGCAAGATATCCGACGATAACTGCGCCACATGCGACTACGAATACCATCAGGCCGATAAAATTCGTACGTTGGAACAGCGCACTGGCAAACACGTCCCAAAGCCAGGAAAGATTAAACCATTGCCGACCTGCGGACGTGAATGACCAAGGATCCTGGAACGGAACGTGGCCTTGCTGCCTGATCAAGTCGCCAGCGGCCAGGTGCCATCCCAAATCATAGTGGCCGAGCAGGAGCGGCGCATTCAGAAGATAATACGCGCATGCCGAGGAAATCAGGAAGACGTAAACCCCGGACCTCTGCAAATAAGCACCGGTCATCTTGGCCTTCCATAAAACTTGGGACCGGACGCTCCACACACAGGCCGAATACGCGACTTCCCTATGCGGCTTGTTCGATCAGCCGGCGCGCTTGACGGGGCGCGATTGCTCTTGTTGCCGCTCGAATCCCAGCCTCTGCGATACGACATACAACGGCCGCCGCTTCACCTCGGCGTGGATGCGTCCGATATAAAGGCCCATGATTCCGGTCATGAGCATGTTGATGCCGCAAAGCAACGAAACGACGATGATGATCGATGACCAGCCCCTGACGAGATGGCTGTCCGTGAACCAAAGACCTACCACATAGAACCCGTAGAACACCGCGCCCGCCGACACCGCCAATCCGAACCAGATCGCGAGCCGCAACGGGGCGTCGGAAAAGCCGAGCGCGCCATTGACCGCCAGCCGGGCCATCTTCGACAGCGGGTACTTGGTCCGTCCCGCCAGCCGCGGCAACCGATGAAACGTCACTTCGGTTTGCCGAAAGCCGAGCCAGGCGATCATGCCCCTTATGAAGCGATCTTGCTCCGGCATGCGGCGCAACGCCTCCAGGACCTTGCGGTCTATCAACCGAAAGTCTCCAACATCTGCCGGAATCACGACCGACGACATTCGCCCGAGCAGCTTGTAGAACAGATTTGCGGTGGTTTGCTTGAACGCGCTTTCGCCCGCGCGTGACAAACGACGGGCGTAGACGACCTCGAATCCTTCTTTCCATTTCGCGATCATCTCGCGGACGATCTCCGGAGGATCTTGGAGATCGGCATCCATGACGACGATTGCTTCTCCGGCGGCCGCATCCATTCCGGCTGTGATCGCGATCTGATGGCCGAAATTGCGGGACAGACCGATATAGCGGTAGCGGGGATCATCCCGGGCAAGGGATTGCAAGACGATGGGACTGCAATCAGTGCTGCCATCGTCGACAAAGATCGTTTCCGCTGGTCCGTCCAGTTGCTCCATCAGCGTCCCGATGCGCCGCAACAGAATCGGAAGGACCGCCGCCTCGTTGAAGACCGGCACGACGATGCTGTAGCGAATACCTGGAAGGTCGTCCGCCATGGAGACTTCCACTCGAGATTTTGAACGAGTGCCGGACACGATCTTAGGCTGTGGCGGTTAACGTCCCCTTGCCAATGTCCGAGCAGAGCATTTTACAGCATTTTCAACGTCGCGGTGCACAGCGGCAAAGCAATCCAAGACCGGCGGAGCGCCTGGGTTGCTTCGCTTCGCTCGCAATCACGGAAAATTAACCGCGCCCGTTGCGCTTGTTCAGAAGCTGCTTGAGCCGCTGCGGCGTCACCGGCAATTGCGTGACCGCGCCCGGCATGCCGATGGCGTCGTCGATGGCGGAGGCGATCGCGGCGCCGACGCCGGTGATGCCGCTTTCGCCGGCGCCCTTGATGCCGAGCGGATTGCGCGGCGTTGAAAAATCCTCGCGCAGCAGCACTTGCGGCGTCGGCGTCTCGTGCACGGCCGGCAGCAGATAATCGGCAAACGTGACGGCGAGCGGATCGCCGTGTTCGTTGTAGATGAACTCCTCCGACAAGGCGCCGCCGAGGCCCTGCGCGTAGCCGCCGACGATCTGCGCCTCGACTAAGGCCGGGTTGATGGCGCGGCCAATGTCGTAGGCGATGGAGTAGCGCTCCACAGCGACGCCGCCGGTTTCGCCGTCGACCCGCACCACGGCGACGTGGCTGCCGTACGGATAGACCTGATGCTCGACCCGGAACCAGCCTTCGGCGGCGAGGCCCGGCTCGCCGTCGCCGCGCATTTTTGCGCCGGGCGCGAGATGCTGGGCGATCTTGCCGAGACTGATCGAGGGACCTGCGCTGCGGTCCTTGCGCACCACTTCGCCGTCGACGATGTCGAGCGCATCAGCCGGCGCCTGCAGCAACTCGGCCGCCGCTTGCAGCGCTTTTTCCCGCACGTTGAGCGCCGCGATATGCGTCGCGGAGGCCGTCATCACCGTGGCGCGCGAGGCGTGCGCGCCGATGCCGTAGGCGATGCGGTCGGTCTGGCCGTGGATCACGCGGCATTTTTTGTAATCGACGCCGAGCGCATCGGCCGCGACCTGCGCCATCACGGTCTCGAATCCTTGACCAAGCGAGGCGCCGCCGGTAACGACCTCGACCGCGCCGGACGTATCGACGGAAATCTTCACACCGTCGGCCGGGCCGAGCCCGCTCTTCTCGATGAACATGGCGACGCCGATGCCGACCAGTTCGCCGGCCGCCTTGCGCTTTCGCACTTCGGCGTTGAGCGTCTGCCAATCGATGCTGGCGAGCTGCTTGTCGAGCAGGCCGACGTAATCGCCGGTGTCCATGTAGATGTGCTCGCCGAGCGCTTCGAGCGGCCG
>JASHXZ010000823.1 GCA_030043285.1 Xanthobacteraceae bacterium
ACGATGAAGGCGGTGATGCCGCGGGCGCCGGCGGTGCGGTCGGTCTTGGCATAGACCACGAGCGTGTCGGCGATCGGCCCGTTGGTGATCCACATCTTGGCGCCGTTGAGCAGAAAGCGGTCGCCCTTCCTATCGGCGCGGGTCTTCATCGACACCACATCGGAGCCGGCATTCGGCTCCGACATCGCCAGCGCCCCGACATGCTCGCCGGAGATGAGCTTCGGCAGATAGCGGCGCTTCTGCTCGTCGCTGCCGTTGCGCCTGATCTGGTTGATGCAGAGATTCGAATGCGCGCCGTAGGACAGGCCGACGGCTGCGCTGCCGCGCGAAATTTCCTCCATCGCCACGCAATGCGCCAGGTAGCCGAGGCCGGCGCCGCCCCACTCCTCCTCGACCGTGATGCCGAGGAGCCCGAGCGCGCCGAGCTCCGGCCACAGCGCGCGCGGAAAGCTGTTGGCGCGGTCGAGTTCGTCCGCCATCGGCGCGATCTTGTCCTGGACGAAGCCGCGCACCGTGTCGCGCAGCAGGTCGAGGTCGCTGCCGAGGCCGAAATCGAGACCGGGAAGGCTGTTCGCGATCATCGCGCGCTCCTGCGCCAAACAGACGGCGCGGCCGGTTTTTTGCCCGGCCAAATCTCACTCATAAATAGCCGTTGGACGCGCGACTGTCAGCTTGCCGGCGCGGCTGCGCGAAGCGGCGTGCCAGCCCTCCGCCGCGTCAGCAACGCGTCGATCACCGCGGCCGGCGACGGCCGGGCGAACAAAAAGCCCTGCAGCTCGTCGCAGCCGGCGAGGCGTAACAGCACGCGCTGCTCGTCGGTCTCGATGCCTTCGGCCAGCACGCTCATGCCGAGCGCGTGGCCGAGCGTGACAATCGACTGGATGATGGCGCCGGCATTGCCGATGGCGCCGAGCGAAGCGACGAAGGCGCGGTCGATCTTGACGCGCTGGAACGGAAATTTCTGCAGGTAGCTGAGACTGGAATAGCCGGTGCCGAAATCGTCCAGCGCAAGTTCGACGCCAAGCGCGCGCAACGCCTCGAGCCGGCGCAGCGTCTCGTCGGGATCGTGGATGACGACGCCCTCGGTCATTTCCAGAACGACGCGCGAAGGCGCAATGCCGGCTTCGGCGATCGCGGCTTCGACCAGCGCGACGAAACGCGGATCGCGGATTTGCACCGGCGAGACGTTGACGGCGACGAATACGTGCGGCCAGCGCGCGCCGTCGGCGAGCGCGCGGCGGAGCACGATCTCGCCGAGCCGGCTCATGAGCCCGTTCTGCTCGGCGGCCGGGATGAATGCGGACGGCGGGATCTCGCCGCGCGTCGGATGACTCCAACGCAGCAGCGCCTCGACGCCGATGATGCCGGAGCCGTCGGCGGCGACGATCGGCTGGTAGTGCACGTCGAAGCTTTGCCGGGCGATCGCGGTTTTCAGCTCGCCGAGCAGGAAGCGGCGCGCGGCGTTCTCGGTCTCGATCTGCGGCGCGAAGTGGCGCATGCCGCCGCGACCCTCGCGCTTGGCGGTGCGCAGCGCCAACATGGCGCGGCGCACCAGTTCGTCGGCGCTGGCGCCGTCCTGCGGCGCCTGGGCGAGGCCGGTGCTGACGGTGATCTGCCAGGACCGGCCGACCCGGATCGGCTCGGCGAACGCCGCGTGCAAGCGCTCGCCGAGCTTTGCCGTGGCGTCGGCATCGTCGCCGGCGGCGATGACAGCAAACCCGTCGTCGTCGAAGCGGCCGAGCAGGATGCTCTCGGGCAAGGTCGCGGCCAGACGCTTTCCGATCGCGAGCAGCACCGCGTCGCCGCCCTTGCGGCCGGCCGTGTCGTTGATTTCGCGAAAGCCGTCGACGTCGACCAGCGCCAGCGCCACGGAGCCGTCGCCGCGCTCACGCACCGCGCGATCGAGCGCGTCGATGATGGCGCGCTGGTTGGCGAGCCCGGTGAGCGCATCTTCGCTGGCGAGCTTGCGCACGGTCTCGATGCTGCCGGCCAACAGATGCGCAAGCCGCAAGCTGGCGCGGCGCGCGACGCCGGCGCAGAACAGCAGACAAAAACCGATTGCGGCGGCTACGCCCCACAGCCAATCGGTGGCGACAATGAAACTCCGGTCGGGCGCCCAGGACAGCCAGCCGATGATGCGGCCGCGGCCATCCTGGAGCGATTGCGTTTCACGTCCACGCTGGGGCGCCGCTTGCGTATCGAAGCGGAGATCGTGCAGACGGCTCCGCCGCTCCAACAGCTGCAGCTGACTCTGGTCGAAGCGTTCGATATTACCGAATTCCGTACGCAGGTCACCGAGCGCCTGCTGCAGCGCCACATGCCGTTCGGCGGCAAAACGCTGGTCGTAGTACCGCGCCACCGCGCCGCCAATAACGGCACAAACGATGACCGACAGCGCAAACAGGATGAGCGATACCGATGCGGTGCGGCCGACGCGCGTGTTCGTCGGCGTGCGCGCGAGCGCGTGCGGTGACGAGAAGCCTCGTCGCGCCGCCCACCATTGCCGGGCTGCCGCAACGGCCTTCATCCTCGCGCCTCATCGCAAAAGGGCAGATACGAACGTATAGGGGCACGATTAACGGGAAGGAAAAATCGGCGGTCGCCGCTTGCCGCCCCGCATCGCGCGCACGCGGCGACGCGGCCGCAACGCCCAAACGCTCGGATCATGGTTAATAGGACTTTAAGCGTCTACCCATCCGAGCTACGCTAAGCAGTCATCTGGAGAGAGATAATCCATG
>JASHXZ010000824.1 GCA_030043285.1 Xanthobacteraceae bacterium
CTGCTGCCAGTCCAGGCCGACAGTGCCGAAATTGGCCGTTCCCATGAATGTTCTCCCACACCCCGATTGATGCCTAACCTGTGTCCGAAAACGCGCAGCCGTGCAAGGCACGTGCAAGGCAATCGAATGCCTCAGACGCCCGGCTTGCCGCCACGGCGATTTGCAGCCATGCCGCGGCGCTTTAGAATTACGCCGCAGGAGAGATACCATGAGCACCATCACGCGCCGCGGCTTTGCCCGCGGCAGTTCGGCCGGCCTCATCGGCTCCCTGGCGACGACGGCAGCGCCGGCCGTGGCGCAGAGCGGAAAGCTGCGTTGGCGCATGGTGACGTCGTGGCCGAAGCGGCTGCCGGGACCCGGCGTGTCGGCCGAGCGCCTCGCCGAGCGCATCGGCAAACTGTCCGGCGGCCGGCTCGAGATCACCGTCTCAGCTGCGGGCGAGATCGTGCCGGCCTTCGAGGTGCTCGACGCCGTCGGCTCGGGCGTCGCCGAGATGGGCCACACCGCTGCGTTCTACTGGCAGGGCAAGGAGCCGGCGGCGGCCTTCTTCACCACGGTGCCGTTCGGGTTGACGCCGAACGAGCACGTCGCCTGGATCGACGCCGGCGGCGGTCAAGCGTTGTGGGAAGAGATCTATGCGCCGTTCGGCGTCAAGCCGTTCATGGGCGGCAATACCGGGGTGTGCATGGGCGGTTGGTTTCGCCGCGACCTGCAAGACCTTGCCGGCGTGCGTGGCCTGAAAATCCGCTCGCTCGGGCTCGGCGGCGAAATCTACCGCCGCCTCGGCGCCATTCCGCAAACCACCGCGCCCGGCGAAATTCTGGTGGCGCTGCAGTCCGGCGTGCTCGACGCCGCCGAGTTCGTCGGGCCCGGCTCCGACATCGCACTCGGGCTGTACCGCTTCGCGCCCAACTATTACGGGCCGGGCTTCAACAAGCCGAACGGCACCGGCGAATGCATCGTGTCGCTCAAGGCCTGGCAGAACCTTGATGCCCAATTGCAGGCGATCATCGCGCATGCCTGCGCGGCGGAGGCCGCGTTCGCGCTTGCCGAGATGGAGCGGCTCAACGTCGAGGCGCTCGCCGCCTTGACCACGCGCGATCATGTGCAAGTGCGCACGTTTCCGGCGGATCTTGTCGCCGCGGCACGCACGCAGGCAAAGGGCGTGCTCGCCGACCTTGCGGGCAAGAGCGCCGCCGCCCGCAAGGTGCACGACGCCTATGTCGCGTTCCGCGACAAGATCGCGCCGTGGTCGCGCATCTCGCTGCAGGCGGTGCTGGAAGCGCGGCAGGGGTGAGGTTGTGCCGAAGGCTCACGGCAGCAGCAGCAGCTTGCCGATCACCGCACCGCTCTCGAGCATCTCATGGGCTCGCGTCGCCTCGCGGAGCGGCAGGCGAGCATGGATGCGCGGATGCAGCGTTCCGGCCGCGAGCATGTCGATGAGAGCACGGATGCCGGCGCGGCGCTCTTCGACCAGATGATCCCAGGTATGGATGGTGAATTGTCGAACGGCCGGCGAATTTTTGCGCAGGCGCGGCGATGCCAGCAGGTCAAGTGGCGCTTTGCCGCCAAGCGCGCCGTAGATGAGGAGCGTCCCGCACGGGGCCAGCATTTCGATATTGTCCGCAAAGCCGGGCCCGGCCACCGGATCGATGATGGCGTCCACGCCGCGGCCGTGCGTGATCTCGCCGACACGGTCGCTGACCTTGGACTCTTTGCGATCGACGACGTGATCTGCGCCCAGATCACGGACGAAGCGCGCCTTCTCCTCGCTGCTCACCACGCCGATCACGCGTAAATCCGCCGCCTTGGCCAGATCGATCAACGCATTCCCCATGCCGCCCGCCGCGGCACCAACGAGCACTGTTTCGCCTTTGCGAAGGCGCAGCGCATCGTTGAAGATGTGATAGGCGACCTGATAGTTGGCGAGCGTAGCCGCAGCCTCGAAATCTACGGTGTCTGGCAACAGGAACGTCGCCTCGGCGGGGGTCGCGACGTATTCGGCATAGTGGCCGCCGCGATGCGGCCGCTCGCGCGCTGTCGTGTACACCCGCTCGCTCTTCCGCCGCGTCGTCACGCCCGGCCCAACTTTCTCGATGACGCCGGCCAGCTCGGTGCCGGGCGTCGCCGGCAATGGCGGCATGGCGCCGTAAGTGCCGGCCCGGATCAAGCAATCCGGCATGCCGACGCCGATCGCGTGAGCCCGGATCAGAACTTCGCCTGCTTTGGGTTCAGGGACCGGTATATCGAGACACTGCATGACCGCAGGCGGCCCCGGCTCGCGGAACTGAATAAGTAGCATGTCACACTCACCGAAATGAAGTCGGCTGCCGGCGGAAATCCTTGGAGCAATCATCGCACGATACGACGCGGTCGTCATGCCGCAAGCGAGCCCGGTTGCGAGACGAGGCGGTCTGGGCAATCATGACAAAGGCGTGCGGACAGCGCGCAGCGGAGCGATCGTCTTCATGGCCGGCTACATTCAGGGCCGCAATGTCAGCCTCACCTTTCGGCCGCCCAACCGCGCGCCGGTGCGAGCGCTCGGCGGCTTCGATATCGAGGTCGAGGAGGGTGAGTTTCTGTCGATCGTCGGTCCGTCCGGCTGCGGCAAGAGCACGTTCCTCAATGTGGTGCTCGGCCTCACCAAGCCGGATTCCGGCGAGGTGCTGCTGCACGGCAAGCCAATCGGCGGCCCCGGCGGCGATCGCGCCATGGTGTTTCAGGAATTCGGGCTGCTGCCGTGGCGCACCGTACAGCACAACATCGAGCTCGGCCTCGAGCTGAAAAAGGTCGCGGCTGACAAGCGCCGCGCCACGGCCGAGCGGCTGGTGGTGCTGGTCGGGCTCGCCGGCTTCGAGCAGCATTACCCGCATGAGCTCTCCGGCGGCATGAAGCAGCGCGTCGGTTTGGCGCGGGCTTTGGCGACCGATCCCGACGTTTTGCTGATGGATGAGCCATTCGCCGCGCTCGACGCGCAGACCCGCGACCTGATGCAGGCCGAGCTGTTGCGCATCTGGCGCGAGGCGCGCAAGACCGTGCTGTTCGTCACCCACCAGATCGACGAGGCGATCTACCTCTCCGACCGCGTCATCGTGATGAGCAAGCGTCCGGGCCGGGCGAAAAAGATCTTCGCCATCGATCTGCCGCGGCCGCGCGAATACGAGATGCGGGTGACGCCGCAATTCAACGATCTCAAGCTCGAGATCTGGAATACGCTCAAGGACGAGATCGTGGCTTGATGGCTGACCAAGCAACCATTCGGCCGACCTTCGCGGCGCGCTACCGCAACGCTCTGCTCGGCGGCCTCGCCGTGGTGCTGTTCTTCGCCGTCTGGCAGGCGATCTTTCTGTTCGTGCCGCTCAACCCGTTGTTCATGTCCAAGCCGAGTCTGATCGCCGCCGGCCTGGTCGATCTCGTCACCAGCGGCGATCTGTTTCACGATCTCGCGGTTTCGGCGGTGCCGTTCTTCATCGGGCTCGCGGCCGCTGTGATCGTCGGCGTGCCGCTTGGCATCGTCATGGGCTGGCGGCCGCGCGTCGGCTATGCGCTCGATCCGCTGATGACGGTGTTTTATGCGAGCCCGCTGGTGGCGCTGGCGCCGCTGGTGGTGATCTTCTTCGGCGTCGGCGTGTCCGGCAAGGCGGTCATCGTCTTCGTGCTGTCGGTGTTTCCCTTCATTTTCAACGCCTATGCGGGTGTGCACGCGGTCGACCGGCTTCTGATCAACGTGGTGCGGTCGCTCGGCGGCGGCGAATGGGATTTGTATCGCAAGGTGATCTTTCCGAGCGTGCTGCCTTACATCGTCGCCGGGGCGCGGATCGCCGTCGGCCGGGCGCTGATCGCCGTTCTGGTCGGCGAGTTCTTCGCGGCTTCCGAAGGCATCGGCTACGCCATCTCGCAGTTC
>JASHXZ010000825.1 GCA_030043285.1 Xanthobacteraceae bacterium
TGTGCTCCGGCCGGGTGATGAACGGATTGATCAAGCCGGCCTGCAGCAGGTAGCCGAACGCGAACATCACCGCCGCGATTGGCACCAGCATCAGCAGCGGATCGAGGCCGAACGACGAAAACAGCACGACCGCGAGATACATGGCGATCGACATCATCTCGCCGTGGGCGAAGTTGACGACGCGCACCACGCCGAAAATGACCGACAGGCCCAGCGCCATCAGGCCGTACACCAGCCCGGTCAGGATTCCGGCCACGACCACGTTCAGATAGACGTCAAACGACACCCGCCAGGTCCCATGCTCGAGCAAAGCGATCTGTATGGGTGCATAATTCATCTTGCGGCGCGAGCCAACCGGTCGGGCGTTTTGACCGCATTCCCGGGAGGCGGCCGACGTCGCGTGCCGACTGCCGCCCGCCACACGACAGGCCGGCTCGGAAATTCGACCGGCTCGGGTTGTATGGACGCGGCGGCGCACAGTAGGATAGCCGGCAACCCGCAGTAGCGACAGCGCGCACCACCCCTTGAAGCCGCGGCTCGAAGCCCGCGACCTTATTCCCGCCCATTCACAACAAACGCGAATCCTGGAGTCGGTCATGCAGCAGCTCAACGTTTCGTTCAGCCAAAGGGGTTTGGCTTATTTTCCGGATTTCGCGATCTACAGTGCGTTTCACCTGGGCAAGCACGACCTGGCCGGCCACCGGACCTGGCAACGGCTGGCGAAGGAGCTCGATGCGTATTGCGCCGGCAAAAAATTCCAAACGGTCGTCCTCCTCGGTGTCGGCTTCGAGCTGTGGACGACGTGGTCGCGGGAGCTGGGCTACACGCTGCCGAAAGGAATGGGCAGCAAGGCGAAGCTCGATCAATACAGCTCCGTATTCGCCAATACGGGCGGCGATTTGTGGTTTCACATCAAGTCCGACAATTCCGGCGATGCGCAGCATGCGCTCGCCCTGATCGAAGCCAAGTTGGCGGGCGCAACGGCGCGGCCCGTTTTGATTGTGCCGGCACAAAAGCGCCACGCCGGCAAGGTGTTCGGCGGACGCTTCATTGATGGCCTTGAGAATCCCGCCGACGCCGAGGACCTTTCGGCCCGCGTCATTGTCGGTGAGGAGGACGCACCGCACCGCGGCGCCGCCTTCCTGATATCGCAGAAGTTCGTCCACGACTGGACCAAGCTGAACGCGATGACCGAGCAGCAAAAGCAAAACATGATCGGCCGCGACGGCCGCGACCGCATCATCCCGATGGACGACGAGTCGAGTCACATCAAGCGGGTGCGCCAGCTCGACCGCGAGCGCGTCAACGCCCGGCTGGTCCGCCAGGCGCTGCCTTACGGCCACAAGGCCGACAACAAGGCGAATGAGGAAGGCGTCTTCTTCGCCGGCTACGCGCAATCCACTGCCGTGTTCGACCGCATCATCGACGGCATTGCCGGCGATCAGAAGGGATTCATCCAGGATCAGCTGTTCAGCGTGACGCGCAGCGACGCCGGCTCGTTCTGGTACGTGCCGAGCTTGCAGGAATGCGGCTTGGCCGCCGGCCACGGCGGCGCCGAGGTCACCATGAACGAATACTTCAACGTCCGCAGCGCCAACGGCTACATGTATTACAATGCGCGCGATTATCAGCACAAAATTCGCCGCTCGAAGTCGGTCGAAGATTGCCCGCTCAGCGAGCGCATCCTGACGCTGCTCAACAGGCAATTCTCCAGGTGGCAGGACACCTGGTACAAGCCGCGGCAAACGCCGCCTCTGGGTCACCTGAGCGACCACCTGCCGGCGGAAGAAAAATCCTTGCTCACCGCTTCGGTGGCGCTGCGCAAAGGCAAGGCGATCCAGATCAGCCTTTCGAAGGTGCTGGTCAGCCCGGAATACAGCGCCAAAGCCAATCTGATGCGCATCGATCCGGACGAGATCGTGGTCGGCAACATGCCGCAGCTGTCGCTCGGCATCGGCGCGCAAGTGATGGAGTATCTCGACGAGAAGGAGAAGATCGCCGGCTTCTTCGCCACGCTCAACGAATATTCCGCGTGCGGCCACAACGCGCCGGATTATCCGCTCTTGATCGCCAAGGGCATCGACGCCATCGCCAAGTCCTACCGCGACAAGATCGGCGCCGCCAAGGATACGGCCGACTTTTACCAATCGGTGGTCTGGGCGCTCGACGGCTTGAGCCGCTTCATCGAAGCCTATGCGGTGCTGGCCGAAAAAATGGCGACCGAGAGCCAGTACGACGCGGCGCAGAAAGCCAATCTGCAGGCGATCGCACGCCGGATGCGCAAGATCGCCCATCAGAGGCCTGAGCATTTCATCGAGGCGCTGCAGCTCGTCTTCATCACCAATTGCGCGCTGCACCAGACCGGCGAGCCGCACTCCATCGGCCGGCTCGACCAGCAGCTGATCGGACTATACGAGGCCGATATCGCCGGCGGCGCACTGACCGAAGCCGCGGCGCAGGAGATGATCGACGCCTTCTGGCTGAAGATGGACGAGACCGTCCTGTACAATTACAGCCACATCAACGACTACCTGACTTACGGAACGGGGGCGGTGTTCTACTCGGCCGGAAATTTCCCCCAAGGCGCCGCGATCAATCAGTGGGTCCAGCAGGTCACCGTCGGCGGCTACAAGGCCAACGGCGCGGCGGAGCCGGAAGATGCCTCCAACGCGATCAGCCGCATGTGCCTGCGTGCGGCGCGCCGGCTGCCGCTCAACGCGCCGTGCCTGTCGCTGCGCGTCCACAAGAAAATGAGTCCCGAGCTGTTCGACGAAGCGGCCAAGACGGTGCTCAGCGGCGGCGCGCACCCGATCATGCTCAATGACGACAAGCTCGTTCCGGCGCTATGTGCCAGCGGACCGGTGCGTCTGGAAGACGCCCGCGACTACACCTGCGACGGCTGCTACGAACCGGTGCTGGTCGGTAAGACCGAATGGGCGTTCAGCTACGTTTCCGTGCTGCCCATGGTCGACTACGCCATGAATCAGGGCTGCAACATTCAGGGCGCGGGACCGATCAATCTGCGCGGACTGAAACAGTCGTGGAACTCGCCGCCGCCGGAGGACATCAAGAGCTTCGACGAGTTTCTCGAGATCTTCTACACCCATTGGAAGTGGGCGATCAGCAGTTTCTTCAACGCGCTGATGAACAACTACGGCAGCCTCGCGGCTTACTGCCCGAGCCCGCTGTTCTCGGCGTTCCTCGCCGACACGCTGGAGACCGGCCGCGACCTCACCGATGGCGGCGCCCGCTATCACATCGTGGCGCCGATGCTGTGCGCAATCGCCGACACGCTCGACAGCCTCTATGCGATCAAGCAGCTGGTGTTCGACCAGACGACCGCGCGCTGCTCCCTGCCGCAATTGCTGCGCTGCCTGCAGTGCGACTGGGGTTACGACATGAAGCAGCCGTTCTACACCACGATCGAAGGCGCGCTGCGGCGCGATGAGGACGCGAAGTTCTTCCAGCAACTGCGCGAATGCGCGCTCGCCGTGCCGAAGTTCGGTGTCAATGCCGACGCCGGATTGTTGGAACTGGCGAAAGCGGTCGTCGGCACCTGCATCGCCATCGTCCATGACTGCTTGCGGGAGCCGCTGCCCGGCATCAAGGCCGGCTACGAGAAGCTGAAGCAGAAATACGGCACCGCCGAGCGGCCGTTCGCGTTCACGGTGACGCCGGGCGTCGGCACGTTCGAGGACAATGTCGGCCTCGGCATGGGATTCGGCGCCTCGGCCAACGGCCGGCGCAACGCTCAGCCGGTCGGCGCCGACTTCACCGCCATGCCGTGGCCTTCGGACCTGCCGTTGAACGCGCAATCGAGCGACGCTTTCAAGTCATTGCGCAACTGGAACATGGAGGAGATCAGCCACGGCTTTGCCAACGCGGCGCCGAGCGACTTGAACATCGGCGAAGATTTTCCGCTGGACCGGCTCACCGCGCTGATCTCGGATTTCTCGCACAGCAAGCTCGGCTCCAACATGATCACCATCACCTGCGCCGACCCAGAGACCTACGCGCAGGCCATGGTGTATCCGGAGCGCTACGATCTCGTGCGCGTGCGCATGGGCGGCTGGTCGGAGTTCTTCGTGGCGATGTTCGACTTCCACCAGGAATACATCCGCCGCCGGCCGTATTACGCTGCGGGTAATATGACTGAATCATATCCGTCACCCTGAGGTGCTCGCGCGAAGCGCCGAGCCTCGAAGGGCGACGGCCCCAGCACCTCGGCCGCATCCTTCGAGGGCCGCTTCGCGGCCACCTCAGGATGACGGTCAACAGGGACGCGGCGCGGAAGCGCCGCGTCAGGCGCTTTACCCGCGCTGCTGATAGGATTTCATCGGCCATTCCGGCTTGGCGTTGGCGGCTTCCTTGGGCGCAAGCGTCACGCACTTGCCGCCGCGGTTCTGGATGGCGCTGTCCTTGACCTTGGCGTTCTGGCCTTTGGCGTCGAACTGGATGCCCGGACCGACGCTGACATTGTCGGTGATGTTGGTCGAGCGGAGCGCGTCGGCCAGCGCCTTCGGGTCGGTCGAGCCGGCGCGCTTATAGGCGTCGGCGGCGACCAGAAGCGCCTCGAAGGTGAAGACCTGGTTGGTGTTGAGGTTGCTGTCCGGATAGGCCTTGGTGAAGGCGGCGTCCAGCGTCTGCGCGAGCTTCTTGTTCGGGTCGAACCAGGGCACGAAGCTGATCGGCCCGTCCGACATTTTCTTCAAGGTCTTGAGATACTGGTCCTCGTACCAGCCCGGGCCCATGCTCAGAATCGCCTGCGGGGTCCAGCGCTGCTTGATCAGCTCCTTGGTGATCAGCATGGCGTCGTTGAGCCGGCCGACGATGAGCAGGACATCCGAATTGGTCGCCTTGGCCTTGGAGACCTCGACCGACAGATCGCGCGCGGCGGGGTCATACGAGATTTCGTCGGTGATCTTGTACGGCATGTTGAATTTCGGCATCAGCGCCGCGACGCCCTTCGACATGGCGGTGCCGTAGGTGTCGTTGACGCGCATGAACACCGCGGTCTTCGGCGCCACGCCGGCGAGGGCGAACACCTCCTTCTGATTGGCGAAGGCATCGGCCGTGATCGTCACCGCGGTCGGGAAATTCCGGAATACGAACTTGTAGCCCTGCTCGGTGATCGCCGGGGCGCCGGCGATGTTGATGACCAGCGGGATGCCCTTCTGCTCGGCGACCTGGGCGATCGCGGTGGTCTGCCCGGAATCGAAGGCGCCGACCAGAAGCTGCGCGCCGTCGCTGATCAGCTTCTCGGCATGCTCGCGCGCGACGTCGACGTTCGATTCGGTGTCGCCGTTCATGATTTGCAGATCGGGCAGCCCAAGCGATTTGAGGATCGGCGGGGAAATATCGACGCCGCGCTGGCAATCCTGGCCGATCGCCGCCTCGAACCCGGAGCGCGGCAACAGCACGCCGACCTTGAGCGGGCCCTTGGCCTGGGCGCGCACGATGGTGGGCATCGCAAGCGTGGTGGTGGCCGCGGTCGCCGCGGCGCCGGCAAGCACGCGGCGCCGGCTCGGAAGCTTAGGACTGGTCATGTCGGATCCTCCCAAAAATTGGCGAAATGCTAGGAAAGTCGCGCCGCCAGGGCAAGCTTTGGATCATGCGCCAAAAAGCTGCGCCACCGCGGCGGCGATGTTGAGCAGCCGACGGTCGGCGCCGTTGCGCGCGACCAGCATCAGCCCGACCGGCAGCGGGCTCACCGGTGTGGTCAGCGGCAGCGTGATGGCGCAGAGGTCGAAGAAGTTGATGATGGCGGTGTTGCGCAACAGCGCCGCGTTGCGCGCGGAAAACACCTTCGGGTCGGCGACCTCCGCGATGGTCGGCGCGGCGATCGACGTGGTCGGCATGATCAAGGCGTCGAGGCCGGCAAGCCGCGCGTCCATCTCCCGCACCAGACGGGCGCGGTCGCGCATCATGTCGACGTAATCGGCCGCCGACACCGCGCAGCCGCGCTCGATGCGCGCCAGCACGTTGGGATCGACGTCGCCCGCGCGCCGGCGCAGCCGGTCGCGATGGATGGCGCACGATTCCGGCGGCGAGATGCCGCCCTTGGCGTTGACCTCATTCACGCCGTCGAACTGCGGCAGCGTCTCGTGGCTGACGCGCACGTCGGCGGCATCGAGTTTTTTGACGGCCGCGGCAAACCCGGCGGCAACCGCATCATCAAGCCGGTCGAGCGGCATGCCCTCGGCGACGCCGAAGCGCAGGCCGGCGAGCGCGCTTGGCGCAAGCGGCGCGAACGCCGAGAAATCTTCGCCGGCCATCACCGCGTCGGCCTCGGCGCAATCGGCGACGCTCTTGGCAATCGGCCCGATCGAATCGAGCGTGTAGCTCAACGGAAACGCGCCGTCGGTCGGCACGCGCTGGCGGCTCGGCTTGAAGCCGACGAGGCCGCATAGCGCGGCCGGAATCCGCACCGAGCCGCCGGTATCGGTGCCGATCGCGACCTCGCATAGGCCATCGGCGACCGAGACCGGCGCGCCGGCCGACGAGCCGCCGGGCACCCGGGCGCGGTCGCGCGGATTGCCGGGCGTGCCGAAATGCGGATTGGCGCCGACGCCCGAGAAGGCGAACTCCGTCATGTTGGTCTTGGCGACGATCACGGCGCCGCCCGCGCGCAGCCGCCGCACGATCGTGGCGTCGGCCGAAGCGGGCTTGGCCTCCTCGGCCAGAATTTTCGAGCCGGCGCGGGTCGGCTCGCCGGCGACGTCGAACAAGTCCTTGATGCTGACGATGGCGCCGTCGAGCGGGCCGAGCGAGATGCCGGCGCGGGCGCGCGCATCGGCCGCGCCGGCCGCGGCGCGCGCCGCGTCCTGATAAACCGTGAGGCAGGTGCGCGCCCCCTCGCCTTTCGGATCGGCGATGCGCGCGAGCGCCCGTTCGAGCCGGTCGCGGCTGGATGTTGGCATTGTGTTTGCGGCGCTCATACGCGCAGCACCATGGCAGGCTTGAGATCTTTCAGCGACGGCGCGCCGACCTGCTGCATGGCGACTTTGCGCTGGATTTGCCGCATCCTATCGG
>JASHXZ010000826.1 GCA_030043285.1 Xanthobacteraceae bacterium
GACGACGGCACCCGCGTGCGTGTCGTGTGCGGCGACTTTTACGGCCGGCGCGGCCCCATCGAAGGCGTTGCCGCCGACCCGCGCTATCTCGACATCTCGGTGCCGCCGAACCGGCGCAAGACATTGCCAGTCGAGCTCGAGCGCCATGCCTTTGCGTACGTATTCGAAGGCTCCGGCGACTTCCGCGCCGCATCGAAGCCGTTCGGCGTATTGACCGAAAAGACGGACGGGGACGGCGAGACGCTGGTGCGCGAGCAGACCGGCAATCGTTCACTCGTTTTGTTCGACTCCGGCGACGAGGTCACGGTGCAGGCCGGCGAGGACGGCATCCGCTTTCTTCTGGTCTCCGGCAAGCCGATCCGCGAACCGGTCGCCTGGTACGGCCCGATCGTCATGAACACCAAGGCCGAGCTGCAGCAGGCGTTCGACGAACTGCACGCCGGCACGTTCATCAGGTGATTGCCGAAATCCGTTCGGGAACTCTTTGGCGCTGAAAGACTTTTCTGCATTGTTGCCTTGAGCTGACGGGGGCCGCGATGCAGGACGTCAAATACCGGCTGGTCAATGCCGGTTTGCAGCCGAGACGCACCAAGCTGGAAATGCCCGGCTGGGCCGGCAAAGCATCGCCGCGCGCCGACGGCTCGCACGAATACGCCTGGCATTGCGCCCCCTTCACCGAGGGTGCGCAGTACGGCATCGAGATTTTTTATCCCTACCGGAACGAATTGCATGTATCGAAGAAGAATGGAGAATGGATTTTCGACGGCGATTTCGGCCCTGAGCCAGACAGCGATCTGCAATGGCCGCCGTTTCGCAGGTTCGGCGATGAATATTACACCTACCAGCTTCTGCTCGACCTGAAAGTCGGTCCGGAATGGGCGGTGCGGACCGAGCCGCATCCACGTTTCTATACCGATACCACCGGGACGGTGCCGATCGCGGTGCCGGCGCTGTTGCGCACCGAGTGGTGGCCGATGATCTCGTTCGTGGTGTTCAAGGCTCCCACCAACGGACAAACCCACATCTTCCGGCCGGGCGAGCCAATGCTGCAGATCCTGATCCTGCCTCTGACTGCGGATTTCGCGCTGGTGCCGATGGGCGAGGAGGAAGCGGCTGAACGCGAGATGCGCGGGCGACGGATTCACGCGAGCCGGCCGACGCTCGCGGCGGACTCAACCTGGACGTCGGACACCGACACCGTGTTCGACGGCACCTACCGTCATTTGTTACGGGCGGCCAAAGCCAGGGATCGGCAGCAGGGCCAATAGCTGTCCAGTTTTTAAAACCAAACGCGGCGGTTGAAAGCTAAAAAGGCTGACGCGACAAGGCGCCCGCAATGGAGCGCCTTGTCGCGCGTCCACTATCAATAATGATGGTGATGGTGATGATGATGATGATGGTGACGAGGGTGGAAAATGCGACGGAGCGGACGATGGATGACGTGATGATGATGGTGGTGATGGTGATCGTGAACGACAACCTGCGCCACCTGCGTCTCACTCCGCGCGGCGTCGGTCTTCTGGGCCAGCTGGGCGTCATCCGCCTTTAGGGCCTCGACCGGATTCGCAACCGGATTGAGCAGATCGCGATAAGACGCCGCCGGCTCGGTCGTCTGTGCCGGGGCGGCCGCTTGAGCGGCGGTGAAGGTCGTCAGGGCGGCTGCGGCACCGAGCAGACCCGCTATTCTCTTGTCCATTATATTTATCCTCCAGAAGTTCCAAACTCCCCCGCCGACAATCTCCAGAGGACAGCCAGGTTCCGGCGCCAAAAGCGAATTCAGTTTGGAACCTTTTGCGTCAAGGCTTAGGCGCGCGCGCTGGGCCGCGACGACGCCGCCTCGTGCCAGCGCCGCACGTGGACGAGGTCCTCCGGCACCACCATCTTGGACACGCGCATGAAGTCGACCGCGACCAGCGCCGTGATGTCGGCCACGGTGAACGCAGAGCCCGCGACGTACGGGCGGTCCTTCAGTTCGCCGTCGAGAAAGCGCAGAAACTCGAACACGCGCGGCTTGTTGGCTTCGCCCCAGTCCGCCACCTGCGGGTCGACCATGATTTTCATCGCCGGGTGCAGATGCTGAAACACCATCGCAACCGGGAAGAGTAGGTGTAGTTCGGCGCGCCTGTTCCACATCTCGATCAGCGCGCTGTCCAGCGCGCCGCGCCCGAACAGCGGCGGATCGGGCTGCAAGGCTTCAAAGTAGCGGCAGATGGCGATCGACTCGGCAATGACCGTGCCGTCGTCGAGCACGAGCGCCGGCACCCGCTGCATCGGATTGATCGCCTTATAGGTCGCCGAGCGCTGCTCCAATTTGCCGAGATCGACCTGCTCGGTCGGGACCGTAACGCCCTTCTCGGCAACAAAAATACGCACCCGCCGCGGATTGGGCGCGCGGCCGCCGTCGTAAAGCTTCATCGCATCCCCTCGCTACAGCGCTTTGAGCAACTTAGCCTATCCCGCTGGCGCACAATCGGCCAGCCGAACCCAAGGCACATTCCTCGAAGCCGGCGCCCGCCGCGGCGCGGAAAAATGAACAAATCGTTGCTGCACGGGAAGAAGGTCCAGCGTCAACCCCCCCTAAGGGTAAGCCAGCTCTTAAGGAATTTGCGCGACTTTCGCCGCGATTTGCCGCAACAGCCGACCGCAATGCCCGCCACGACCAGCGACCCGCGCGATGCTGCGACGTCGGCCGCAACCGCCGCCTCACCGGCGCGGCGTCGGCTCGCCTTTCGGCATGTGCGCGACGCCCGCGACCGGCTGACTTCGACCAGCGGCACGCGCCCGGTATTCGACTACGAGCTCTTACGCCAGTTCGCGCAGAACCGGCTGTCGGCTTCGCCCGTCATCCTGCTCCTGATCGTCACCATCGGCCTGTTGTCCGGCTTGTGGACCGGCGCGCTGGTCTGCGGCGTGTGGACCGGCGGCGCGCTCCTGATCCACGTCGTCATCACCCATGCCTGCCGGCTATTCCTCGCCGAGCCGCCGGGCGGCGGCAATCTGCGCGCCTGGCGCATGCGCTTTCTCATGCTCGATCTGTTCTTCGGCATGGCGTGGACCTTCATCCTGATCAACCCGATCGGCGTCGACGACCAGGCCGCTATGTTCATGCTGTTCGTCATGCTGCTGGTGGTGGCGATCTCGAGCATGCTGGCCTCGAGCCTGCCAATCGCGGTGTTCGCACTGACGCTGCCGGTCACGACCGCGATCGCGCTCGATTTCCTGCTCAAGCACAGCCTGCACGATTACATCCTGGCGGCGATGGCGCTGGCCGCCGAAGGCTATTTCGCGCTGCTCGCCTATCGGCTCTATTCGACCACCCTGGCGACGCTCGAAGCGCGCGCCGAAAAGGAATCGCTGATTGGCGAACTCGAGCAGTCGAAATCGATCTCCGACGAGGCCCGCCGCCGCGCCGAGACCGCCAACATCGCCAAATCGCGGTTCCTGGCGCAGATGAGCCACGAGCTGCGCACGCCGCTCAATGCCATTCTCGGCTTCTCCGAGGTGATGAAGGCGGAGATTTTCGGTCCGCACGCGGTGCCGCTGTACAAGGATTACGCCGGCGACATCCACAGTTCGGGCGTGCACCTGCTCAATCTCATCAACGAAATCCTCGACCTGTCGCGCATCGAGGCCGGGCGCTACGAGCTCAATGAGGAAGCGGTGTCGCTCGCCCGCGTGGTCGAGGATTGCCATCACCTCCTGAAGATGCGGGCCGGCAACCGCGGCATCGTCATGCACGAA
>JASHXZ010000827.1 GCA_030043285.1 Xanthobacteraceae bacterium
GTCCTGCGCCCCCTCCACCATCCTGCGCTCGCTTCGCTCGCTCCGGATGGTCCCCCTCCCCCGCTTGCGCGGGGGAGGATGAAGCAACGCGACCTTGCGCTAACTTTGCCGCCATCGCACAACGACCCGCCACGGGGAGAAAACCATGCCGCGCACCATCGATACGCACACCCACATCCTCGACGACGACACGATCAAGCTCCTGCAGAAGGAGATCCCGCGCCTTGGGCTCAAGCTGACGCCGTTCGATGCCGACAATTCGCTGATCGAGGTGGCGGGGGTGCCGTACCGGCCGTTCCCGCGCGGCGGCCACGACGTCGAGCGGCGGCTCGCCGACATGGACGCCACTGCGGTCGACGTGCACGTGCTCTCGGCGGCGCCGCAGACTTGGCTGTACGGCCAGGAGGCGTCGGTCGGCGCCGCCGCGGCGGCGATCCAGAACGAGGGCATCGCGCGGCTCGTCAAGCAAAAACCCGACCGCTTCGTCGGCATCGCCACCTTGCCGATGCAGGCGCCCGACCAAGCCGCCGCGGAATTGCGCCGCGCCATGACGACGCTCGGCCTGCACGGCGCCATGATCGGCTCCAATGTGGGCGGCAAGAATCTCGACGACCCGAGCTTCGAGCCGCTGTGGGCGACGGCTGCCGAACTCGACGCCTTCTTCATGATCCACCCCGGCAACGTCGCCGGCATCGACCGGATGCGCTCGTACTATCTCAACAACCTGATCGGCAATCCGGTCGACACCACGATCGCGGCGGCCTGCCTGATCTTCGGCGGCGTGCTGGAACGTCATCCGAATTTCCGGCCGGTGATGGCGCACGGCGGCGGCTTCACCCCGTATCAGGGTGGCCGCTGGGTGCATGGCTGGCACGTGCGTCCCGAGCCGAAGGTGCATCTAAAACATGCACCGGAGAAATATCTTCTCCGGTTTCGCTACGACACGATATGCCATTCCAAAACCGCGCTGGAATTTCTGATCGGCTCGTGCGGCGCGGAACGCGTATTCCTGGGCAGCGATTATCCGTACGATATGGGCATGATGGATTGTGTGAGCCACGTGCGGTCGCTTGACATTGCACCCTCTGATCGCGATACGATTCTGGGCGGCCATGCCGCGGAGATTTTTGGCGTAGCGGTCAAATAAATCCTCAAGTTGCAGCCTAGCTGATGGAGCCGATTATGAACGAACAGAAAGTCCGCCGCGAAACCGTGTCGCGCCGCGTCATACTCACCGGTACGGCGCTCGCGCTCGGCGCCGCCGCGACCGGAGCAGCGGCGACCCGCGCCGAGGCGCAGCAGAAAATCAGCCAGGCCAACGCCAAGTACCAGGACCATCCGAACGGCGCTCAGGAGTGCGACGGCTGCATCCAGTTCCAGCCGCCGAACAGCTGCAAGATCGTCGACGGTACGATCAATCCGAAGGGCTGGTGCCAGTTCTTCGGCGCCAAGAGCTAGGCGCTTGTTGATTCAAGACTCGTCATTGCGAGGAGCGAAGCGACGAAGCAATCCAGAGCAGCGGCGCCGCACTGGATTGCTTCGCTTCGCTCGCAATGACGAGCGTGTGGATCGACGTAAAATTGAAAGCGCGCGTTCACCCGGCGTGATCGCCGCGCAAAATGCTGGCCGCGTTGAGCAACAGCGTCACCTCGTAGAGCGGCGACTCGATATCGCGCAACAGCGCGAGCGCTTGGTCGGCATTGCCCGCTGCAGCGCAAGCCTCGGCCGCGCTCGCCGCGCCGGCCGCCGCCTGCAAGTGCCCGACGATGCGGCGCACAAGCTGCGTCGTCGAGCCCGGTGCTTGCGGATCGCCCATTCAGCGCGCCATCGCCTCGGCCAGAATGACGATGCAACGGCGCTGCCGCGCATCGCGGAGACTCATGAACGCCTTGGTCAAGGCCAGTCCGTCGGCGGTCGTCAGGAAATCCGATACGTACGACGGCAACGCCGGCTGCTCTCTCCCGGCCGTGGGAGCCGTGGCAGCCGTGGGGAACTCCTCGAAAAAGAAGCTGACCGGCACCTGCAATATTCCGGCGAGCTGCTGCAGGCGGCTCGCAGCAATCCGGGTGGCGCCGTTCTCGTATTTCTGCACCTGCTGAAACGTAAGGCCGAGCTCCGCCGCCAGCTTCTGTTGCGTCATGTCCAGCATCAACCGGCGCATCCGTACCCGCGCGGCGACTTGCCAGTCGATCGCGCCGCGGCCTCTCTTCGCCATGCGCATCAGCTCCAAACCGTCATTGCGAGTCCACGGGCGCGGGCCGAAGCGGCCGGCCCGGCGAAAAGCTCCGCGAAGCAATCCAGAGCGGCTTGCGCCGACTCCTCGATCGCTTCGTCGCGCCTTCGGCGCTTCCCCCCAACGTCGACGCCTTCAAACCTCACAAGTTTTTGTTCGTATAATTCACGTACTTGTTGCTATTGCTCACGAACCTAATCTAAGATCGTAAATCGCTTCTAGTCATTAAAGGTGCATTGCAAGTTTTGTTCAATGACGGTGAACAAATGAGCTACATCGAGAACCGCCTGTTCCATTATTTCGTGACGCTCGCCGAGGAGCAGCATTTCGGTCGTGCTTCGCTGCGTCTCGGAATCTCGCCGCCGACGCTCACCCATCAGATCCAGAAGCTCGAAAGCGAGCTCGGCGCCAAGCTCCTGCAGCGAAAAGGCAACACAAAAATCGTCCTTACCGAGGCAGGCCGGCGGTTTCTGCCTGGCGCGCGCGAAGTGCTGCGCCAGGCTGAAGAAACGGCAGCCGTTGCTCGGCAGGCCGAACGAGGCGAGCTGGGCCGTCTTCAAGTTGGCTTCATGAACGTAGTGTCCGGCGCAGGCTTGCTGCGGAGCTGGATCAGACCGTTCCAGCAGGCCAATCCGGCGATCGATATCACAACGTACAGGTTGGCCCCGATGGCGCAGATCGCCGGCATCGTGCACGACCAGCTTGATGCTGGGTTCATGCGCACGCCACGCAAATATCCATCGGGCGTCCGTGGCTTTCCAATTTATCGCCAGCCCTTGGCGCTGGCGCTGCCGAGCGAGCATCCGCTGGCGCAGCGCAAAGTCATCAGCCCGGCGATGCTCGCGCGCGAAACCTTTGTGAGTACTACACCTCAGCTTGACATAGGGTTCTTCGGCTATACCGAAGCGATTGCTCGCATCGGCGGTTTCGTCCCGCGCGTGGTTAAGCGCGACGGCGATTTCAGCTCTTTGCTGGCGCACGTCGCTCTCGGCTATGGCATCGCGGTCGTACCGGAACTCATGAAAACGATGCACGTTTCCAACGTCGTCGTCCGCAGCATCGCGGCCGATTCGATGCCCCAGACGTCGATTGCTTTCGTCTATGGCATTCGCCCGTCGCCGTCGGCCAAATTGCTGATCCGGCACATGCAGCGTCACGCGCTCCGCAATGGCGGCAAGGGCGCCGCTCCGTCTCATGATCACGATCGCATCATTATACCAAGCGCACTCAATCTTGACCCTCATCCTGAGGTGCGAGCGAAGCGAGCCTCGAAGGATGTAGGCCGAGGCGCCGGGGCCTGCACCCTTCGAGGCTCGCGCTCCGCGCGAGCACCTCATCAGGGTGAGGAAATGAGTCAGCGTTGAGCGCGGTTAGTATGAATCCCCTTCGCCGCAAGGCTCTGTCGCTTACGATCGCCGCCGCGGCATGGCCGCTCGGCTCGCCTGCTGTAAGAGCGGATACGTTTCCTTCGCGGCCTCTCCATATTGTGGCAGGTTTTCCGCCCGGCGGCGTCGGCACTATTATTTCGCGGCTGATCGGGCAGTCGCTGCAGCAAAGGCTGGGTCAACCGATCGTCGTCGACAGCCGCCCGGGCGCAGGCGGCAATGTCGCCGCCGAAGTCGTGGTCAATGCGCGGCCCGACGGGGCTACGTTGTTTCTGGCGGCTACGAAAGATGCGATCAACGCGACGCTCTACAAGAATTTGCCGTTCGATTTCATCCGCGACTTCGCCATGGTGGCGGGCATCATGCAAAGCCCGCTTGTGATGCTGACCAATCCATCGTTCCCGGCCAGGAGCGTCGCGGAATTGATCAGTTATGCCAAGGCCAATCCCGGCAAGATCAATATGGCGTCCGGAGGAACCGGCACGACCATGCATCTGGCGGGCGAGTTGTTCAAGATGATGACCGGCGTTTCGATGGTTCATGTGCCTTACCGTGGCAATGGCGCGGCGCTCAACGACCTGGTGGCAGGCCGCGTGCAGCTCACGTTTGCCCTGGTCGTCGACGCGCTGGGCTTTGTCCGCGACGGCCGCCTGCGTGCGCTCGCGGTCACCAGCTTGAACGCGTCGCCGGTCTTGCCGGGAATTCCGTCACTGGCCTCCGTCGTGCCGGGCTACGACGTGAGCGCCTGGTTCGGTCTCGGCGCGGCCAAGGCCACGCCGGTCGAAACGGTCGCGCTCCTCAACAAAGCCGTGAACGCTAGCCTCGCCGAACCCGCCATCGCGAACCGCATTCACGACCTGGGCGCCGAGCCGATGATCATGAGCCCGAGCGAACTTGACGCCTTCGTTGTCGCCGATACGCAGCGCTGGGCCAAGGCCGTCAAATTCTCCGGCGCAACGGTGGATTGATGCGGAAATTTGGATGATTGAATCGGCAGAATTCCGTATAATCCGCCGTAGCGCGGCAGCCTGCCAAGGTCGCTCGCGAGCCCCACAAATGAGAACAAACGGCCCGGATTTCGTTTGGTGCCGCCCTAATGAATATTCACTAGCTAATACAACAGCTTAACATCGAAAAAAGTACAAAAAGCGACCAGTAAAATTGGAAACGTGCGGCAAACGACTAATGACTTTCCCGCTTCGGCGCCAATCCGTTCATCCCCTCGGTTCCGCTCATGTTCACGGCAAAAATGGCTCTTTCAGCGGCGTGCGGGGTTGTTTTCCGAACGGATTGGATCAAGCGACGTCGTCGCGAGGCCCCGCGGCGACATAGGCGCGATGCGTCGCATGCGTTGACCTGAAATCATCGCTTCGTTACCCCGTGCCGATGCTTCGTCCCGGCAGCTTCGCGCTCACGCTGTTGCTATCGCTGCTGACCGGGCTCGGTCCGCTGTCGATGGACATGTATCTGCCGTCGCTGCCGGCGATCGGGGAGGCGCTGCACGGCTCGATCGCGCAGGTGCAGCTCACGATTTCCAGTTATTTGTTCGGCTTCGCGGTGGGCCAGATTGTTTATGGCCCGATTTCCGACCGCTTCGGCCGGCGACCGGTGATCCTGGCGGCGCTGGTTCTGTACGGCATCGGCAGCGTGGCCTGCGCCGTCACGCAGTCGATCGAGACCTTGACGGCGGTG
>JASHXZ010000828.1 GCA_030043285.1 Xanthobacteraceae bacterium
TTTCTGATCGTAGAACGCCTCGATGCGGCCGGCGAGGAACGGAATGGTGCCGCCGCCATGCGAGAACAACCATTTGATGTCGCGCAGCCGCGCCAACGTGCCCGACAGCAACAGGCTGACGACGGTGCGCGTGGTGTCGTGCGGCACTTCGATGACGGCCGGGAACGCGCCGACGCTCAGATGGGCGTCGCAACAGGTCGCGACCAGCGGGTGGACGAATATCACCGCCTTGCGCCGGTTCAGCTCTTCGAGGATCGGCTTGTAGAACGCATGGCCGAGCCACTTGTCGCCGTAGTTGGTCTGCAGGTTGATGCCGTCGGCCTTGAGCGTGTCGAGCGCGTATTCGATTTCCTTGAGCGTCGTATCGACGTCGAGCATCGACAGCGGCGCGAACAGCCCATAGCGGCCACGCCGATCGCGCACCATGTCGGCAGCGAATTCGCAAGCCAGCTGCGCCATGGCGTGCGCCGCCTCGGCGCCGCCGTCGAACCAGACGCCCGGTGTTGACGGCAGCGACAGCACGCCGGTGGTAATGCCGGCTTTGTCCATCGCTTCGAATGCGTTCTCGCGCGTCCAGGCGAGCTGCACGCCGAGATGCGGAATCTTGCGCCGATCCTCCCACTCGCTCCACGCCTTCTGGTAGGCCGGCGGATAAAAGTGATGGTGGGTATCGATCAGCTTTGCGGCGGGCGCAACGCCTTGCGCTGATGCTCGGCCGCCCGGCAGGGCGACCCCGGCGGCGAGCGCGGCCGCGCCGGAAAGAAAGCTTCGCCGCGAGGCGCAACAGCCGCACGCCGCGCCGTGATCGATCGATGTGTGCTGCTTGTGGCTCGCTTTGCCGCTTATGCTGCTCATGGTTCCTCCCCGCAACTGCGCGGCGGAGGTTACACCCTCAGCGCCAGGACTGGAACGCGACCAAGGCGGCCAGCATGATGGCGGCGCCGAGAGCCTGAACGGGCGTGATCAGCTGGCCGAGCAGCGGCACGCTCAGCACCGTCGCCAACAGCGGCTCAAGGTTCATGATCAGCGCGCTGCGAAACGGACCGATGCGGATGGTCGACATGTAGAGCGTCAGGATCGCGATCGCGGTGCCGACGCCGACCACGCTCGCAAGCAGCCAACCGCCGGCGTCAGGCGACGTCGGCCAGTTCAAGGTGGCGGCCGCCGCGATGGCGAAAATCGCGGTCGAGGACAGGAGCGAATACCAGGTGGTCAACCGCGGATCGAGCCGTTGCAGTTCGCGCCGCGCCAGCAGCAAAAACGCGGCGCGGCAGACGGCAGCACCGAGCGCAAAGCCGAGCCCGATCAGCGACAGATGTTGCGGATAGGCCTCGATGGTCAGCGCCAAGCCGCAGAAGGCGACCAAAGCCGCGACCATGCCCTGCCAGCCGATGCGCTCGACGCCGAACACCACGCCGCCGATCGCGGTCAACAGCGGATAAATAAAATACGTGAGGACGGCGACCGGCACGGTGATGCGGTCGATCGCCCCGAACAGGCCGTACACGATGGCGGCGAACAGCACCCCAAGACCGAGCGCGTAGGCGCGCTCGCGCGCACTCGCCGGCGCGGGCGGCGCGCCGAACCGCAAATACACGAACAGAATGACGATGCCGACCACACCGCGGATCAGCGCCAAGGTCAGCACGTCGATGCCGGCAGCGAGGACGAGCTTGACCAGCGTGTCGCAAATACCGAACGACGTCGCCGCGGCAAGGCCGGGCCACAGAGCGTAGAGCCGCTGGCGCGCGCTGCTCGGTTCCATCACGTCGATCGGGGTCAGTTGTGAATGAGGGTGCCGGCGCCGAGCTCGGTAAATAATTCGAGCAGCACCGCGTGCGGCACCTTGCCGTCGAGGATGACTACGCCCTCGACGCCGCGGTCCAGCGCATCGATGCAGGTCTCGACTTTCGGAATCATGCCGCCGGCGATGGTGCCGTCGGCGATCAGCGCCCGCGCATCGTCGACCGAAAGCTGCTTGATCAGCTTTTTCGACTTGTCGAGCACGCCCGGAACGTCGGTCAACAACAGGAAGCGCTTGGCTTTCAGCGCTCCGGCGATGGCGCCGGCGAACGTGTCGGCATTGACGTTGAAGGTACCGCCATCGGCCGCGGCGGCGACCGGCGCCAGGACCGGGATCAGGTCCCGGCCGAGGATTTGCGTCAGGACGGTGGTGTCGATCTTGTCCGGCTCGCCGACAAAGCCGAGATCGACAATCCTTTCGATGTTCGAATTCGGATCGACAACGCTGCGCGTGAGCTTGCGCGCGACCACCATGTTGCCGTCCTTGCCGCACAGGCCCACGGCCTTGCCGCCGGCCTCGTTGATGTAGCCGACCATCTGTTTGTTGATGGAGCCGGCCAGCACCATTTCGACGATTTCCAGCGTCTTGGCATCGGTGATGCGCAGCCCAGCGGCGAATTGCGACTGCACCCCGACCTTCTTGAGCATGGCCTCGATCTGCGGCCCGCCGCCGTGCACCACGACCGGATTGATGGCGGTTTGCTCCAAGAGCACGATGTCGCGGGCGAAATCGCGGGCCAGCTGCTCCTCGCCCATGGCGTGGCCGCCGTATTTCACCACGACCGTCGCGCCGTCGTAGCGCTGCATATAGGGCAGCGCTTCGGCCAGGATCTGGGCCTGCTGGAACGGCGTCACCTCCATCGGGAACTCCTTGGACGAAATGGCTGTTTAGCCGCTGCCGCAATGCAGCGAAAGGCCTTTTAGCGCATTGGCCGCAGGAACGCCGCCATCGCGCATTCGTTGATTTGATAGAGGCACGCACCGGACCGAACGGCGTGCGAGAGCGAAAAACGGAACCCGCGCTGGCAAGCAGGCTCCGCGCTGAAGTTCCCCCACACAATTGGCCCGGCGTCGCCCTCCGTGACGATTAAGGAGGTTTGACATGTCAATGACCTATTCTTCTACGTCGGCATCGGGCGAGGCCGCAACATATGGCGGCTTCGTCGATGCGCTTGGCGGCATCGCCGCGATCGTGCTGGCGATCATCGGCCTGTCGGGCGTTCATCCCGAAGTGCTGGTGTCGATAGCGACGATCGTATTCGGCGCCGCGTTGCTGATCCAGGGCGGCGCCATGCTCAGCGAGTTCGCGCTGGACATGAGCCCTGAAGGCAGCTCGGCAGCGGCCGGCGGCGGCGTCTCGGCGCTGTTCCTCGTCGGCGTTGCCGGCATCGTACTTGGCGTGCTGGCGTTGCTCGGCGTTCATGCCGCGACGTTGACGTCAGTGGCTCTGATTGCGTTCGGCGCTGCGCTCGCCATCAGTTGCTCGTCGGTGTGGCATCTGCTGACGGCACGGTCAGTGGCGATGCAGTTTCAGGGGCGCGCCCCGATGTTGCGGGCGATCGCTTCTGAGGTTGCGGCCGGTTCCGCGGTCATGCAGGGCGCGGGCGGCCTAACCGTCATCGTGCTGGGCATCCTCGCGGTCTGCGGTGTCTTCACCGTGCCGTTGACCCTGATCGGCTTGCTGGTGGCCGGCGCTTCGATCCTGCTGACCGGCAGCACGCTCAGCGGCAGCATGGTCGGCTTCATGCGGAGCAACACGACGACCACAGCACCGAGCCGGCCGATCGCGTAACTGCGCGGCCGACTTAGGTCTAAGCACAAGAAGGGCCGGCTGTGGCGCTTCCCGCAGCCGGCCCAGCTTTTTCGGAACGGCGGCCCTACCGCCGCTCGCTCAACAGCCGATGGATAGCAGCGCGCAGTTCGGCAATTCCCGCCCCCGTTTCGGCGGAGGTCGCCAGCACCATCGGATAGGCTGCCGGCCGTTTTGCCAGTTGTTGGCGCAACGACGCCAAACGTTCCTCCAGCCCCGCAGCCGCCAAGGCGTCGGACTTGGTGAGGACGACCTGATAGCTGACGGCCGCCTTGTCGAGCGCGGTCATGATCTCGTCATCGGCTGGCATCAGCCCGCGCCGCGCGTCGACCAGCAGATAGACCCGCGCCAGCGAGGAACGGCCACGCAAGTAGTCGTGAATGAGCGCCGTCCAGGCGCGGACCTTGCTCTTCGCTGCCGCCGCATAGCCGTAGCCGGGCATGTCGACCAGCGCCAAGGGACCACGCCGACCCTCCTCCCCGCTCGCGAAAAAAATCAGCTCCTGGGTGCGGCCCGGCGTCCCCGAGGTGCGGGCCAGCGCGCGCCGGCCGGTCAGCGCGTTGATAAGGCTCGACTTGCCGACATTGGATCGCCCCGCAAAGGCGATTTCCGCGCCAGCCATCGGCGGCAACCTCTCCAGCGACCCCGCGGCAGCGGCAAACTCCCAATCCCCGGCAAACAATAGACGCCCAGCCTCCAGGTCGGCGGCGGCGAAGCCGGGCGGATCGGCCGCTTCCGTCATGCCGCATCCGCCTTCAAGGGTGCGTCGACCGCACCAAATATGCCGCGGAACCAAAACGCCCGCGTCTGGTTCTGCGAATAGCGGGGTGCGCCGACGCGGCGGCCGCGGAGGCGCCTATACGCACGACCGATAGCCGCACGACCAACAGCGTCCGTTCTCCCTGTCGGAGAGGGTTTCATGGAAGAGTGGTGTAACTTGCGGCTCTGCGATGTGGTGAACCTGTCGCTCGCCGTCGTGCTGTTCTTTTCGCCATGGCTGTTCGACCTGTCCGACGGCGCGCCGTGGCAGACCGCCTCGATCGTCGGCATCATCATCGCGGTGCTGTCGATCGCGGCGCTCGCCGCCTTTGCGGTCTGGGAGGAATGGCTCATGCTGGCTGCCGGCCTGGTGCTGATCGTAGCGCCTTGGCTGCTCAGCTTCCAGGACAGCCAAGCCATGACCATCGACGTCGGTATCGGCGTCGTGGTGGCGGTGCTCGCCGCCTGTGAGGCTTGGCTCGCCCGGAATCAGAACGCGCCAGTCAGAAGTCTGGAGCCGGAGATCTAACTCGGAGGTCGGATGGGGTACCCGGAATGGGCAGTCCCATCCCTGATCCTGCCGCCTAGGCCGCTTCTTCGGCCGGCTCGTGCCAGGCGTTGACCACAGGGGCGTAGGCCGGATTCTTGGCCGCACCCTGATAGCGCACTGCGGCGGCGACGGCTGATATGCCGATGGCGCCGTAGCGGCGGTCGAGCGCGGTTTCCCTCGAACTATCCTTGGCAGCAACGTTTTTTGACGCGGTTTTTTTGGCCGATTCGGCAGCAGCGTTTCTCATTCTCGATACCCGTCCGTTCCCATGAGCGATTGCCGACGCGTAGTTCGGCAGTACGGCCGAAATGGGCGGCAATTCGAACGCCGCCGTGACATTTCCGGTTCCCGCGCGCAGCAATGCAGGGCGATGGTAAACAGCTCCTTTCCGTTCGTAGTAAACCCTCGCTTAATCCATGGGTGAGAGACTGAAAACCGGCGGGGCGGGCTGTGGGTTACTGCCGAGATTTCGCTGGTTATCCAACGCAATCAGCCGCGAGTGCGGCATTCCTGCAACACCCCGACAGGACCGTAACAGTTTAATGTGATCACGGCTGGTATGATGGCGGCGGTTTCGCTACACATTCCAGAGTCGGTTCGAGTAAAGGGCGGGACGGTAGACCATGGGCATTCGCGCGGTCATTTTCGTCATCATCGGCCTCATGCTGGGCGGCTGCATGGAAGAGACGCTGCAGCCGGCGACCGAGGCGGGCTGGACCGCCCGCGACAAGCAATTGATGTCGAACCTGCCTTACGCGCAGGCGGCGATCCCCGAGGAGTTCAAGCGCCACATCGTCGAGTTCGACCGCAAGGAAGCGCCCGGCACCATCGTGGTCGATTCCGACAACAAGTTCCTCTACTACGTGCTGCCGAACAACAAGGCGATCCGCTACGGCATTGCGGTCGGCGAAGAGGCGGAGGCCTGGAGCGGCGTCGCCAAGGTCGGCCGCATGGAGCAGTGGCCGGCGTGGGTGCCGACCTCCGGCGAGCAGGCGCGGCTCGGCCCGTTGCCCGCTTTCGTCACCGGCGGCCCGCATAATCCGCTCGGCGCCCGCGGCCTCTACATGTATTCCGGCGGCAAGGACACGCTCTACCGCATCCACGGCACCAATCAGCCGGAATATATCGGCCAGGCCATCTCGTCCGGCTGCATCCGCATGACCAACGAGGACGTGATGGATCTCTACAACCGGGTCAAGGTCGGCACCATCGTGGTGGTGCTGGCGCCGCACAATCAGACGGCGCCGTTTACCGCCCACGTGGCGGAGAGCACCACCACGGAGAGCTCGTACTGAGCCGTTGCAGCCAAGCGATTCGGATCGAAACGGCGCCGCTTGTCGGCGCCGTTTTGCTTTTGTGCGAAGTTTTGTTCCGAGTGTGATCGCTGGTGGGTGGTCGTCGTGGCCGAGCACGAGCCTAGATGATGAAATCTCAGGTGTACCCGCAGGCGGCCCCAGCGGCCATCAAACGATGATAGGCCTCGGCCTCGGCGGCGCACGCGCCATCGATATCGACAATCTCGGTCACGCAATCGCGCACAAGCTGGAAGTGTTTCTGATCTTCAGCCACATGATTGGTGGCTGTGATGAACGAGGAGAAGGGCACGGCGAGGCCATCTCCGATCTCCATCATGGCGGCGGTCAGTTGCACGTTACGCTCAAAGCCGGACATCGCAAGCCGCGCCTCGATGTAGGACTGTTCGATGTTGCGATCGGGCTCCGACCAGCCTTTGCCGGACAGGGTTGTGTAGGCGATAACGCGCAGCCCGTCGATGCAAACGCGCCGCGCTTGGTGGTGCGTGTGCCAGGGCAACGTGTGCGCGAGATTGCGACGCGCCCCGGCGCGACGAACTTCGTCGTGATGTGGTGGCTCAGGCGGCCAGTCCCAACCCGGCGGCGGCGTATCGGCAAAGTGCGCGAAATAGGCCACAGGATCGGCAATGCGGCGCCCGCTCCTACGTTCAAAAAGATTAGCCATGCGGTCGGCGCGGAAGGTCCGCCACTCGTTCCTAAGCTGACACTGCCCGCCAACGTAGATCACGTCACCCTTATGCCAGCAGCGCCGACATTGCAGGCTGCGCGCGGTGATCTCACCGTTAGCATCGCAATAGCTGAAGCTGAGCAGACGGCCGGCAACGTCGTTCGGCTTATTTTGATCCGGCCGAATGCGGGTCATCTCGTGGCTGTCCTCGCCGACAGCCCGGTGCTCGGCACCATGAAGAAGTTTCTTCCACGGCTCTTCGCCGTCATCCCGCTGAAACCACCCCATTGGCCCCGCCCTCCACAGTCCGCGCGCACAACCCGGGATTGGTGAACCTAGCCTATGTTCCCTCTACGCACCACCACCGCCTCGCCTGCGAAAGCCTCAACCAGGCGGCGGATGACTCGCCGGCTCTCGAGCCTATCGTCCCCACGACGCCGGGCGCGGGCGAGCCTGCATTAGTGCAAGGCCGGAAGGTCGCGCTCCTGGTGATGCGGCAGTCGGAGGAGTCTTCGTGATGGCCGGCTTGTGCTGGTCATCATTTTTGGTCTTTGAGGCTTAGAAGCGTGAATATCGGCTTCGCGCCGTCGATCGCAATGGCTGCAAAAAGTTTCGAAAGGATTTTGCTGTCAAGGGCGCGAAGCGCCGCCTTCGGCGGTCAACAGACCCTTGATAGCAAAATCCTTTCGAAACACACGGCGGCCATTGCGATCGACGGCTTTCTCTGACCGACGAGAAAACTTTTCCAGCCGCAATCACGCCCCGAGCCGCACCTGCAGGATCTCGGGTGGCACACCGAGGCGCGCCGGAATGATGCTGGTGCCGAGCCCGCCCGACACGATCAAGTGCCTCTCGCTCTCGACGACATGACCATAGGCGTAGCGCGCGCCGAATTTCGACGGCACGAAGAGCGGCCAAACCAGCGGCAGCCGGATCTGGCCGCCGTGGGTGTGGCCCGCCAAGGTCAGCACGACGCGCGACGGCACCCGCGTAAAAATATCGGGCTCGTGCACCAGCAGCACGACCGGATCGTCGGTGCGGATTTGCGCCAGCGTGCCAGGCAGATCGTCCTCGCCGCGATAGCGGTGGTGGCCGAGCGGATGGGCGAGCTGATCGCCGATGCCGG
>JASHXZ010000164.1 GCA_030043285.1 Xanthobacteraceae bacterium
ATCCGCAGCCACGGCGGCAGCACGTCGATGATATTCGGGCTGTCGCTGATCCCCATCATGTTTCTCGTTGCATTAGGCATGGATTTCTCCGCCGCCGCGCAGAAGCAGTTGCAGCTCAACACCGCCGCCGACGCCGCGGCATTGTCGGCGGTGGCGCCCGGTGCGATGACGCAAACGGCCACGCAGGCGCAGACTACCGCGACCAACATTTTCATGGCGCAGGCGTCGCTGATTCCGAACCTGACCTACGGCAAGCCGACCGTCACCGTCACGCAGAACGGCATGACCCGCACCGTTACGGTCAGCTACACGGCCTATTCGACCAACGCCTTTCCCAACGTCTTTGCGCTGCTCACCAAGAGCGCCGAGGACCAATGGACGCTCAGCGGCTCGTCGACCTCGACCTCGACGACCTCGCCGAACATCAATTTCTTTCTGCTGCTCGACAATTCGCCGTCCATGTCGATCGCGGCGACGACCGCCGGCATCAACACCATGGTGACAAACACGCAGGCGCAGGGCGGCTGCGCTTTCGCCTGCCATGAAAGCAACCCGTCAGCCGACAATCTCGGCAATCCCGGCGGCGAGGACAATTACACGCTGGCCAAAAATCTCGGCGTGGTGACGCGAATTCAGAACATGGCGACGGCGACGGCGCAGTTGATGACCACGGCCACCGACATGATGACCGCCAACAACGCCACCTGCCCGAACGGTCCCGGCTGCTATCAAATGGCAATCTTCACCTTCAACCTCCAGGGCAATAGCGGCTCGAATTGCAATAACGCCTCGATCCAAGTCATCTACGCGCCGAACTGCGCGCCTTCGACCAATCTGAGCGCCGCCCAGACGGCAGCTTCCACCATAGACGTCGTGGAGGTCTGCAAAAACAGTTGGTTGACCTGCGGCAACGACAATAACGACACCGACACCGATTTCGAAACGGCGATGTCGGCCATCAACGGCATCATGCCGACTCCAGGCACGGGCACCGCAGGCAACTCGCCTCAAGAGGTTCTGTTTCTGGTCACAGACGGCGTCGACGACGAAGTCAACAGCTCGTCCTGTTCGCAGCCGCTGGACAGCGGCACCCGTTGTCAGCAGCCGTTCAGCACGAGTTGGTGCACCACAGTGAAGAACAACGGCATTCGTATTGCGGTGCTGTATACCGAATACCTGCCACTGCCGACCAATTCCTGGTACAATCAATGGATCAGCCCGTTCCAAGGCTCGATCAGCTCGAACCTGCAAAGCTGCGCCTCGCCGGGTTTGTACAAGATGGTGACAACCGACGATGACATCGCTGCGGCGATGCAGACCTTGTTTCAGATCGCGGTGAGCAGCGCGCGCCTGTCGCAGTGACATGCGGCGTCGGTTACCGCCGATGGGCCTGTTCGATCGCCGCACCGCCGAAAGCACGATGGGTGCTGAGACCGCGGTGAGCGCCGCCGGTCGTCAGCACGTGCTGTTGTAATTCACGCAGGTCGAGAGCCGCGGATAAAAATACTGACTCTCGTAGATGTTGATGATTCCGGTGAGCACATAGCCGAACTGCGGATTGTACGGGTAGGTCACCTCGCCGAGGATCAGCGCCGTGTTCTTCGGCAGGGTCTGCAACGCGGTCGGTAGCGTGACCGACGAGCCGACGGCGCGGCCGTTGCCGCTATTCGCCGCGCTCCACGTCACCTGGGCATCGCCGTTGGCGTCGGTGGTGGTGACTTCGGAGACAGTCACCGTCATGTTGTTGGCCGGGTACGGCGCCATCACGGTGGTGGCCGCGCCCAAAATCTGGTTCATGGTCGCGGCGTCGATGCTGACGTACTGCGAAGTGAGATCGGCGACGGTGCGGGCGGCCTGCGTCGTACGAAATTGCGCGGCCAAACCATCGCCGAGCTCGACGCTGCCGAGGTAAGCCGTCAGCATGAACGGCAGGATCAGCGCGAACTCGACCGCCGATACGCCGCCGCGGTCGGCGCCAAAGCGACGCAGCGCTCGAAAACCTGCAATCGCCGCCCCGGGTCTCATCAGTACGGCTCGTTCTTGAACACGGCCGTCGATACCAGCAGGCGATTGCCGTTCGACAGGTTGGACAGGTTGAAGCCGAGCGGGCCGAGCACGACCGGCCATTGATACATCACCTGGACCACCACGATGTCCCCCGGATTGCCGGGCGACCAGGCCCACGTGTTGGAGACCTGGCCGGCTTGGTTGAAAGTGACCGTCGGCATCGCGGTGCTGGCCGAGGCGAAATCGGTGTAATTCTGCACGTTGATCATGAAATTATTGCAATTGAACAGCGCGAAAGTCTTGCCGCATACCCACGTGGCGAAGCCGGCCTGAGTCATGTTCGATTGCTGGGCCTGTCCAGTCAGGATGTAGCGGCTCGCTTCTTCCGTGGTCACGTCGAGCACGCGGCCGGCAAAGAACACGAGTGCGGTCTGGAACAGCGCGACCAGAAGGGCAAAGAACGGCGCCGCAACGAACGCGAATTTAACCGCTGCTCCGCCCGTCCTGCTGCGAAGAAAATCTCCGCAAGGCCGAAGGTGACGCGTCATGCGGGCCGCACGATGCGCGAAAGCCAGATACATGGCAGCTGCACGTGCGGTTATTTTCCATGCGCCTGGAAACATTCGTCTACGCCCAACGCAGCCTGAGTCCATGGTCGCGGCCGAAACCCGCTCAAGCGGCGTGACGCCGACCCGCAACACATTCTGACCAAAAGATAATCAACAAATCCTCACACCACTTTGATCGAATGCCGGAAAAATCGCGGCATTCGGCAAGGATTTGTAAACCGTCGCGGCGCGTCCCGTGCTAGGCACATAACGGCGCTGTGATTTGGCACCGCGTTGGCGCGCCACTACCCTTTGGCGCTGCGTGAATGATGCCGCGGCCGCCGCCGCACCCGCGACGCAAAGGCGAACTGCTGATGTCATTAATCCGTCCGGATCGGCAGGCTAGTCCGCGCGGCATGCAGACCAGCATAAAATTCACGAGTTCCATCGCCTATGCCGCGCATTCGCGGCATCGGCTGGACGTGTGCCGACCCATGGGCGCCCGCATGGCGCCGGTGGTGGTGTTCTTCTATGGCGGCGCCTGGCGCAGCGGTAACAAGGAACTCTATCGCTACGTGGCTAAAGCGCTGGCGCGCCGCGGCTATGTCACGGTGGTGCCCGACTATCGCATCTATCCGCAGGCGCGTTATCCCGATTTCCTCGAAGACGGCGCGCTGGCCGTGCGCTGGGTGAAGGATAATATCGCGAGCTTCGGCGGCGATCCGGAGAAGCTGTTCCTCAACGGCCATTCGGCGGGCGCCCACATCGCCGCAATGCTGTCAATCGACGCGCGCTGGCTGGCCGGCGTCGGACTCGATCCCGCACGCGACATCGCCGGGCTGATCGGCCTTGCCGGTCCTTACGATTTCATGCCGCTTCGCGACGAGACGCTTAAAGTGATTTTCGGCGGCGCCGACCGGCCGGAGACGCAGCCGATCTTCCATGTATCGCCGGGCGCGCCGCCGGCGCTGTTGGTGACCGGCGGCCGCGACCGGCTGGTCGGGCCGGGCAATTCCACGCGGCTCGCAGCGAAACTCGTCGCCGCCGGCAATACCGCGACCGTCAAGATTTATCGACGGATCGGACATTACGTCATCGTCGCCGCGCTCGCGCCGCTGCTGCGCCATTTCGTGCCGGTTCTGCGCGATATCGACGCCTTCATCGCCGAGACGCTGCGCACGTCTACCGTGCGGTCGTTACGGCAGGTGAGCCAAGTCCCAGTCGACTCCGTCGAGATCGCGGGCACTTAGCCCGGCGCCGCTAATCATCCGAGGTCGACCTACTAACGCGGCCCAGTGCGCTGCGTGGCCTTGATGCCGACGCGCCTGCGCAGCGGCACGATATAAGCGTGCCGAAAATACGCTTCCGCGGCCTTCATGCTGATCTTCAACATCTGGCGAACAATGCGCAGCCGCATATGCCGCAATTCGGGCGGCAGCGTTCGCAACGATTTATACAAGGTCTGAAGCGCTACCCACGCCCAGGAAATCCGCTTCGACGTATTCCGACGGTGCTGCCGCAATGCGCTCAGGTATGCATCGGCCCACACGACCTGATATCGCCACGACAGCCGTATCCATAAATCCCAATCCGGCGCGGCGATCGACTCATCGAAGCCCCCGATCGCCAGGATGGCGTCGCGCCTCACCAAGGCATGGGTGCAGCCGCGACCGTAATCGACCAGCATCAGGCCTTCTTTGGCCGACAACGGGGGCGGCGGCCGCAACTTTGGATGGGGCGTAGATTTTTCTGCATCGAACATCGAGAAGTCGCAAAAAACCA
>JASHXZ010000401.1 GCA_030043285.1 Xanthobacteraceae bacterium
GCCGCGCGCAGGTGGAGCGCATCCACGGTATCGTCAAGGACACGGTGAACGCGGGCGCCAAGCTCGAAGCCGGCGGCACCTTCGACGGGCCGTTCTATCGCCCGACCGTTCTGACCGGCGTCAGACCGGGCATGCGCGCTTTCGACGAGGAGGTTTTCGGCCCGGTGGCGGCCATCACGTCTTTCGCCAGCGACGACGAGGCGGTGGAGCTTGCCAACCGCAGCGAATACGGCCTGTCGGCGGGCGTGTTTTCCGCCGATGTCGGGCGCGCCATTGCCGTCGGCAATCGCCTCAATGCCGGCCTTCTCCATATCAACGATCAGACCGTCGCCGACGAGCCACATGTACCATTCGGCGGTGCCGGAGCATCCGGCAATGGCACCCGGATCGGCGGTCCGGCGAATTGGGAGGAGTTCACGCAGTGGCAGTGGATGACCATCAAGGACAAACCTAATCCATACCCATTCTGATCTGCGCCAAAGGTTCGTTGTCCGACCAGGTCCGCGACGTCGGACGAAAGCAATGCGGTGCGGGCTCCGTGGAGGCAGCTTCGGCCGGAGAGAGCAAAAACAAAGGGCGATGGCACCGGAGGCTATCGCGGGTGGAGGACGATATGCATACGCAATGGCGTCAAGCTATGGCGGCCGCGGCCTTCGCGGCGTTCGGGGTATTTGCCGCGTTGCCAGTTCACGCGGCTGACGCTCCGAAGAGCATCCGTATCGGTTACGCTATTTCGTTGTCGGGCGTTAACGCGCAAGGAGCGGCAACGACAACGCTGCCCGGATACGATCTTTGGGTGCACGACGTGAACGCCCAAGGCGGCATCTTCGTAAAGGAATTCAACAAAAAGATCCCGGTCGAGGTGGCGGCGAAATACGACGACACCAGCAGCGCCGAGACCATGCTGCGGCTCGAAGAAAAGCTGATGACGGAAGACAAGGTGGATTTCGTGCTGCCGCCCTGGAGCACCGGATTCAACCTTGCGGCCGCGCCCATCTTCGCCAAATACGGCTATCCAGATCTTGCGGTTACAGCCAATGCCAATGACGAGGAGCAGCTCGTCAAGCAGTTTCCTACCCTGTTCTTCTTTCTCAATCAGCCGATCCATTTCGGCCAGGCCTTGATTGAGGTTCTCAACAAGTACAAAAATTCCGGCCAGCTCAATAATAAGATCGCGATGGTCAGCGTCGGCGATCAATTCGGCGCGGAAATGTCGGCCGGCTTCGGAGCGGGACTTAAAGCATCCGGCTACGACATTGTGCTGCAGAAGAGCTATCCGCTCGGCGCCGCCGATCTTACCAACGAGATCAAGGAGGCCAAGGCTTCCGGCGCCGATACGTTCATCGCCGCCAGTTATCCGCCCGACACGTTCATGTTGACCGGCACCGCGATCACGCAAGGCTACAATCCGAAGATTTTCTACACCGCAGTCGGAACGGCGTTCGCCGAATACGGCGCCAACTTCAAGGGCAAGGCGCAGGGCGTGATGGGCATCGGCGGATGGAATCCCGGACTGCCTGGTGCCATGGACTATTATAAGCGGCAGCTCGCCGTTACCGGCCATGCTCCGGATGGCTGGGCCAGCCCGGTGACTTACGCGAGCCTGCAAATCCTGCAGCAGGCGATCGAAAAAGCCGGTACGCTCGATCGCAAAAAGGTGCTCGACACCATCGTCAACGGCGGGCCGTGGCAGACGATCTCCGGGCCGATCGACCTGAAGACCCACATCGTCGAACATCAATGGGGCGCCGGCCAATGGCAAGACGGTCAGTTCGTCGGCGTGTCGCCAAGCGACATGCCGGGCGCCAAGCCGTTCATCTTCCCGAAACCGTCGTGGTGACGTACGCGTAAGCGTCATTGCTGCACGACATTAGGACCGGCAAATATCGCCGGTCCGGCTTGTCCGGACCGGCTGTTGTCGGCTAACGAATGATATGCCTGCAATTGAAGTCATCCTGGGCGGCGTAATCCTAGGCGGGCTCTACGCGCTCGTCGCCATCGGCTTCAACTTGCAATTCGGCATGGCACGCATCGTCAATCTCGCTTACGGCGAATTCCTGATGGGCGCCGCATTTGCTGCGTTCTTCATGTACACGCTGTTTCGCATCAATCCGATCGTCGGGATGCTGCTGTCGGTGCCGGTGAGTTTCGCGGCAAACTGGCTCATCTATCGCGTCTTGATGCTGCCGCTGGTGCGGCGCGCCCGCACGCGCGACGATCTCGAAGCGCAGACGATTCTCGCCACTTTCGGGCTGTTGTTCGTGCTGCGCGGCGCGGCCACGCTCGCATTCAGCGCCGATAATCGTTACTACAATTATCTCGGTACGCCGCTGAACATTTTCGGCTTCACCTTCGCCGCCAATCGCGTGCTGGCTTTGGTGCTGGCCTGCATTTTCGGCGGTGCCGGTCTCATCGTTCTCATTCGCACCAGGTTCGGCACCGCGTTGCGCGCGCTCGCCATTGATCCGATCGGCGCCGAGCTCGTCGGCATCGATGTCCGCCGCATGGCCGGGCTCGCTTTTGCCGGCGGCGGCGCCTTGGCGGCGGCGGCAGGAACGCTGGTGAGCACCTTCCTCACCTTCAATCCAGCCGTCGGCATCGAGTTCACCATGAAGGCGCTGGTCGTGGTCATCATGGGCGGCGTCGGCAATATGGCCGGCTGCCTGGCAGCGGGACTTCTGCTCGGCATCGCCGAGTCGTTGTGCTCCTATTACGTCGATTCGGGCCTCACCCTCGCGGTTGCCTATGCGCTGTTCCTGATCATCCTTGTGGTCAGGCCGCGCGGTCTGTTTGGAACGCCGTGATGGCTCACTCCGCAAAGGACCGGCGTCGACGTCGCAGTCGCACGGCTGCCGCAATCGGTGCTCTCGTAGCTCTGGTCGCGGTGCTTGCAACGGTGCCTTTGCTGGCGTCGGATTATCAGCTTTCGTTCATGGTCAATGTGATGTCGTACCTCGTGTTGACCATCGCCTGGGCTTTGTTCTCGGGCACCACGCGGCTCGTCTCGCTGGCGACTTCGGCATTTTTCGGGGTCGGCATGTATACGGTCGCGATGTCGATCAAAATACTGCCGCTCTACGCGTCCTTCGCGCTCGCGATCGTCATCGGCGCCGCGCTCGCGCTCGTCGTCGGTGTCCTGACATTGCGTCTGTCCGGCATGTTTTTCGTGATTTTCAGCTTCGGCCT
>JASHXZ010000829.1 GCA_030043285.1 Xanthobacteraceae bacterium
GCGGGCTCGCCAACCAGCTCGCCGCGCATATGAGCTTCGCTGATCCGGCCGATATCGACCGCGTGCGCCGGTTCTGGAAATCGCCGCGGATCGCCAGCCGGCCGGGCCTCAAGGCGGTCGATCTGTTCGACGCGGCGCTCGACGATAAAATCAAAGCGCTGTGGATTCTCGGCACCAATCCGGCGGTGAGCATGCCGCGTGCCGAGCGCGTGCGCGCGGCGCTCAGCAAATGTTCGTTCGTTGCCGTCAGCGATTGCTGGGTCAGCGACACCACGCGGCTCGCCGAGATCGTGCTGCCGGCGGCGACCTGGGGCGAGAAGGACGGCACCGTCACCAACTCCGAGCGCTGCATCTCGCGGCAACGCGCTTTTCGGCCGGTGCCGGGGCAAGCGCGGCCGGATTGGTGGATGCTCGCCGAAGTGGCGCGGCGCATGGGCTGGCGCGCGGCGTTCGCCTACGAGAAGCCGGCCGAGATCTTTCGCGAGCACGCGAGCTTGTCGGCATTCGAGAACGCAGCGGGAAGCCGTCGCATTTTCGACATCGGCGCGCTCGCCGAATTGAGCGACGAAGACTACGATCGTTTGCCGCCCACCTATTGGCCGCTGCCGCGCGGCACCCGCGAGCCGTGGTCGAGCGCCAAGCGCCTGTTTGGCAACGGCAGCGGATTTGCGACGCCGGATGGCCGTGCCCGCCTGGTGCCGACGCCGTACCGCGCGCCTTTCGTGCCGACCGACGAACGCTGGCGGCTCGTTCTCAATACCGGGCGCCTGCGCGACCAATGGCACACCATGACCCGGACCGGTCGATCGCCGCGGCTGATGGCGCATCAGAGCGAGCCGAGGCTCGACCTGTGCGCGGCGGATGCCGCGCGGCTTGGTGTTGACGACGGCGATCTCGCCCGCGTCGAGAGCCGGGACGGCGGCACGGTGTTGCCGGTTCGCGTGACCAGCGATTTGCGCGCGGGCGAGGTGTTCGCCCCGATGCACTGGACCGATCGGTTTACGTCCGCCGGCCCGATCGATGCCGTCGTCGGCGCGGCCACCGATCCGGTTTCAGGACAGCCGGAGCTGAAGGCGACGCCGGTTCGGCTAACGGCGCTTAAGCCGCACTGGCACGGTCTGTTGTTGCGCGGCTCCGAGCAGGTGCCGCACGGCCCGTATTTTTGGGCGCGGGTCCCGCTCGACCGCGGCCACGCCTTCACGCTGATCGGATGGGAGCCGCTGCCCCGCGACCGCGGCAGCGAATTATGGATCGCGGCGCTGCTCGACGCGCCCGCTTCGGCGGAACTGGTGATCTATGCCGACCCGGCGCGGGGCATGTTTCGCTACGCCAGCATCGTCGGCGGTCGGCTGAATGCCTGTCTGTTCATCGCCGGCAAGGCGTCATTGCTGCCGACCCGCGCCACGCTGGGCTCGTTGCTCGGCATGCGCATTGAACCGCGGCAGCGCACAATGGTGTTGACCGGCGAGCCTGGCGGCGGAGCGGTGTCGAGCGTCGCAGCAGGGCCGACGGTCTGCGCCTGCTTCGGCATCGGGTTGCCGGTGTTGCACCGCGCCATCGTCGAGCGCCGCCTGACAAGCGTGGCCGAGATCGGCGCCAATTTGCGTGCCGGCACGAATTGCGGTTCCTGTATTCCGGAACTTCAGGCGATCTTGAGGGACGTGCAGCCGGCCGCCGCGGTCTGATCACGGTGCGGCGAGCGGCGCGGTCGCTTTTTCGGCTTGCCAGTCTTTGCCGAGCCCGGCGGTCGTCGGAAAGATCAGCGACTTGATCACCACCGGCACCGCGCCCGAGGTGTCCAAAATGGCGCCGATATCGATGTAGTCGAATTCTTTGAGCTCGAGGCCGTCGATCGAAACGATCGGGCATTCTAATTTCATCTCTTCGCAATAATGGATGCCGATCAGGCCGCCGACATCGCCGTCGCCGGCCAGCACGATCGGATGGCCGCGCGCGATCACCGCGTCGAGTCCGTCGGCGGCGCCCTTGCAGAAATCGTCGAGCCGGCGGTAGGTCGCCGAGCCGCGCCACGGCACGAAGATCGCCACCGGGCTTTCGCCGCCGCCGAGATCGAGCCGCTTGAGCGCGCCTTTGATCGCGGCCGACACCGCCGCAGAGTCGATCGTCTCTTCGTCGAGCGAGAAATTCGGCGCAATCACCGGCACGTTGCGCAGCGGCAGCGTTTGCAGCGGCCAGACGAAGATCGTGCTGCCGGAAACCTGCATCGTATATTGCGAGGCGCCGATCACGGTGGCGCGGATGCGCGCCTCGGGCCGCGCCAATTGCGGGCCCCATTCGGCGAGCCGGCCGCGCACTTCGGCGGCAAGCTGCGGCCCGATATCGCCGAACGCCTTGGCTTCGCCGCCGTAGATGTATTCCGACACGCCGCCGGAAAAACTGACATCCGAGAGCGTGCCGCGGAAGCCGAGCGGATCGAGCCGCAGCAGCGCGGCGTTGTCAGCCCGCGGCGCACCGCCCTTCATGGCTTCGAACAATTTGTCCGCCATGCGCGCGGCGAGCGCACGCGCCTGCTCCCCGTTCAGCGAACTGCCGATGTCGAGCTTTAATCCAAGATCGGCGCCGAAGCGGCGGCCGGCTTCTTCGAGCCGAATGATGCGGCTATCGGCATCGAGCACGACGAGCCGCGCGCCGACGTCGACCGCGGTGACGTCGAGCACCTTGCCGTCCTGGCACACCGCGATCTTTGAGGTGCCGCCGCCGATATCGACATTCATCACCGGGGCGGCGTTGCGGATCGAGCGCGCCGCCGCGCCCGAGCCATACGCCGCCATCACGGTTTCCAGCGAGTCGCCGGCGCTCACCGCGACCATTTTGCCGGCCTGCGCTGCGAACAGTTCGCCGATGCGCCGCGCATTGCGGCGGCGTACCGCGACGCCGGTCAGAATGAGCGCGCCGGTATCGATCTCGTCCGGATCGACTTTGCCGTC
>JASHXZ010000830.1 GCA_030043285.1 Xanthobacteraceae bacterium
GGCAATGACGAACAAAGGGCTGTTTGACATCGCCGCCACGGTCGGCTTCATCGCCTGATGACCGATTTCGTGCATCGCCGGCAATTCACCATCGAGTGGTCGCACTGCGACCCGGCCGGCATCGCGTTCAACAGCCGCTTCTTCGAATTCTTCGATTGGGGCACCTGGATGCTGTTCGAAGCCGCACTCGGCGTGAAGCCGCCCGACCTTGCCGCGGCGTTCGCCATTGTCGGGCTGCCGCTGGTCGATGCCAGCGCGACCTTTATCGCGCCAGCACGGTTCGGCGACGTGGTCGAACAGAGTTCGCGGGTGAGCGATTTTCGCCGCTCGAGCTTCGACGTCGAGCATCGCCTTCTGATTCGCGGCGAGCTTGCGGTCGAAGGCCGCGAGACGCGGGTGTGGGCCGGCCGCGATCCGGCCGATGCGTCGCGCATGAAGGCGAGAGCCATTCCCGAAGACGTTATCGCCCGGTTTCGGCCGCGCTGAGCGCCGGCGCAGCGGCCGATGCAGGCGATGCGCGCTTTGCTTCGTCGCCGATCGCCGCGTGGAATTCGGCCATCGCGCGCTTGGTCAGATAGACCGCCTGCCGTGTCACCACGAAATCGACGCGGCCGTCGACCAGAGCGCGCCGGCATTCTTCCGGCCGGTTGACGATCGGCTCTTCGTGCACGTTGAAGCTGGTGTTGATCAGCACCGGAATGCCGGTGCGGTCGCGAAACCGGCGCAAGATCGCGGCGAACAGCGGGTTGTCTGCGTCGCGAACGATCTGCGGCCGCGCCGTATCGTCGACATGCACCACCGCTGGGATGCGCGCGCGCCATTCCGGCCGCACCGCGCAGGTGATGGTCATGAACCGCGCGGCGTAGCGATTGACCGGCGTGATTTCGAACACACGCGCGGCGTCCTCTTCGAGCACATAGGGTGCGAACGGCATGAACTCGGAACGATCGAGCCGCTGGTTCAGCAGGTCGTTGATGGTCGGATCGGTCGGGTTCGCGATGATGCTGCGGGCGCCGAGCGCGCGCGGCCCGTGCTCCATGCGGCCGACAAACACCGCGCCGGCAGCGCCGTGCTCGACAAGGCGCGTCGCAAGCTCGACCGGATTGCCGGGCACGCGCTCAACATCCGGCGCGTCGGCCAGCACTGCATCGATGCGCGAATCGAAATCCTGGCCGAGATAAACGTTATCGAGCCGCCGGCGCTGGCGCAGCCACGCGTCAGTCCCATCGCGGTCGCGCAGGTAACAGAGCGCGGCACCGACCGCCAAGCCGTCGTCGCCCATCGCCGGATAGATGAAGATTTCCTCGATCGGCAGTGTCTCGGCGAGCAGACGATTGAGCCGCACGTTGGCGAACAGGCCGCCCGCAAGCGCGAGCCGCTTCGCCTTGGTGCGCGACAGCCAATGACCGACCGCGCCGGAGATCAAATCCTCGACCAGCTGCTGGATGGACGCTGCCATCGTCTCGCGGCTGTGACCGCGGCAAATCGCATGGATATGCTTTTCCATCATCCGCCAACTGGTGAAGTCGCAGGCGATCAGGCCGTCGGCGCCGAGCCGGAAATGCCGGGCGAGCGCGTCGCGCAATTTCGGTTCGCCGCGCGCCGACAGTCCGGTGAGCTTGCCCTCGTGACGCCACATACGAAAGCCGGCCGCTTTCGTGGCGAGACCGTAAGCCGTGGCGAGGCTGTTCCGCGGCGCGCGTTTTCTTTTCAGCCATTCATCGCCGCCAAACAGGCATTTCAGCTCACCGCCCTGCAAGGTGCGGACGCTGTAGCTGACATTGTCGCCGACGCCGTCGGCCGTGTAGACGAGCGCATCGTCCCAATCGGTGAAGAACAACGCGGCAAGCGCGTGCGCCTCGTGATGATTGACGAAGTGCAGCTTGGCGTCGTTGCGAAAGCCGTTCTCGGCGAGAAAGCGGTCGGAGCGGAACAAGTGGCGGTCGTCGAGGCCGGTCCGGATCATGGCGTGCGAGAGATCGCGATTGAGGCGCTCGCGGCCGACGTGCTTGCGCACGGTATAATAGAGGTCGCGCGGCAGCGAGAACGAGAAATAGTGCAGCGGAAACACGCCGCGGATGAGCGCGATCACGTCGACGTCGTTGCGCGCCCAGCCGGCGATGCGCAGGACCTCGTCGATGGCGAGCCAGGGCACGTCGTCGCCCCAGCCTTTTTCGCGGCGCAGCCGCTCTTCCTGGACGGCGGCGACGAGCCCGTAGTCTTCGAACGCGGCAGCCGAGGCGTCGTGAAGACCCGACTGGAATGATAAAATTTTCACGGAACCTGTACCCTCACACCGGCCGCATTATGGAAGGCGCGGCAGGCATCGTCGAGAGGGCCTGACTGGTTCCGCCAGCATCGGTTTCGCCGTTCGATCCGCGCCCGTGATTTGAAGTGAGCCGCGGATGCTGGTAATGGAACCGTACAAAGAGAAACGCGATTTTTGCCGCATGGCGCGCTTGCTTTCGCTCACGCTTAACGGCCGCGCCCGCACCGACGCGGTCAGCGACAACGTGCTGTTGTTGGATTATTTGCGGGAAATCGTCGGCCTCACCGGAACGAAAACAGGTTGCGACGGCGGCGAGTGCGGCGCCTGCACGGTGCTGGTCGACGATCGGCCGCTGCTGTCGTGCCTGACGCTCGCCGCCCGTGTCGACGGCCGCCGCGTCGACACCATCGAATCGCTTGCCGTCGATGGCCGCCTTTCCGCCGTGCAGCGCGGCTTTCACGAAAAGCTCGGCTCGCAATGCGGCTACTGCACGCCCGGCTTCATCATGGCCTCGGCCGGCCTGCTGCGCCGCAACCCACGGCCGAGCGAAGACGAGATTCGCGAGGCGCTCGGCAGCAACATTTGCCGCTGCACCGGGTACGTGAAGATCATCGAAGCGGTGCAGCACGCGGCGCAACTATGCCAAGAGGGTCTGACGCCGTGAACGTCGTGAATCAGATTCTGCCCGCGCATAACATCGGCGATTATGTGCCGATGATCGACGGCCCCGAAAAGGTTTCGGGGCGCGCCAAATACACCGCCGATCTCTTGGTGCCGGGCAGCCTCGCCGGGCGTATCTTCCGGAGTCCCTATTCGCACGCCGAAATTCTCGAGGTCGACGTTTCGGAAGCCGCCAGGCTGCCGGGCGTGAAAGCGATCATCACCGGGGCCGATTGCGACAAGACATTCGGCGTGCTGCCGATCGCGCGCAGCGAGCATCCGCTGGCGCGCGACCGCGTGCGCTATCGCGGCGAGCCGGTCGCCGCCGTCGCGGCGATCGACGATGCCACCGCCAAGGAAGCGCTGCGGCGCATCAAGCTGAAAGTGCGCGAGCTGCCCGCCTACCACACCGCTCATGAGGCGATGGCGGATAACGCCATCGCGCTCCATACCCATCGCGCCAAGAACATCGAGCGCGACGTCTATTTCGAGCTTGGCAACGTTGAAGCCGCGTTCGCCGCGGCTGACCTCGTTCGCCAAGCGACCTACAACTGCGCCGAGGTGTGCCAGAACCAGATGGAAATGCACGCCGCGCTGGCCGATTACGACGCGGTGCGCGACCGCATGACCGTGCATGCCTCGACCCAGGTGCCGTATTACGTGCACCTGATGCTGGCGCAGGTGCTCGGCATGGACATGTCGCGCATCCGCGTGGTCAAGCCGCATGTCGGCGGCGGTTTTGGCTGCCGCACCGAGACGCTCAATGTCGAGCTGATCGCGGCGCTGCTGGCCCGCAAGGCCGGCGGCTGCGTGCGCATCGTCGTCAACCGCGAAGAGACGTTCATCACCCATCGCGGCCGGCCGGAGACTGATATCCGGCTCAAGATCGGCCTGCGCAACGACGGCCGCATCACCGGCGTCGAATGCGAGTGCATCCAGCGCGGCGGCGCCCATTCGGGCTACGGCGTCGTGACGATCCTCTATGCCGGCTCGATGCTGTACGCGATCTACGACCTGCACAACGTCCGCTACATCGGCAAGCGCGTGCTCACCAACACGCCGCCATGCGGCGCGTTTCGCGGCCACGGCACGGTCGACGTGCGCTTCGCTTTCGAGAGCCTGCTCGACCAGATGGCGCGCGAGATGGGCCTCGATCCGATCGCAGTGCGCCGCGCCAATTATCTGCAGGCACCGACCTTCACCGACAACGATCTGATGGTGAACAGTTACGGCCTGCCCGAATGCGTCGATTGGGTCGAGCGCCAAAGCGGCTGGAAGGAGCGCACGGCCCGGCGTGACAGCGGCGCTGTGGAGAAAAACGGCGCGATCAAAAAAGGCCTCGGCTTCGCCTGCTCGCATTACATCAGCGGTGCATCGAAGCCGGTGAACTGGACCGGCGAGCCGCACGCGACCGTCAAGATCAAGCTCGACTTCGACGGCTCGATCGTTGTCCTGTCGGGCGCCGCCGACATCGGCCAGGGCTCGACCACCATCCTGGCGCAGGCCGTTGCCGAAGTGCTCGGGCTCGATCTCGCGCGCGTGCGCGTCGTGACCGGCGACAGCGAAGTGGTGCCGAAGGACAACGGCTCCTACTCGTCGCGCGTGACTTTCATGGTTGGCAATGCCGCGATCGACGCGGCGCAGAATCTGAAAGCCGTGCTGATCGCCGCCGCGGCGCGCAAACTCGACGCCAGGCCGGGCGAGATCGAATGCCTCGGCGAACTGTACCGTGCCGGCGCCCAGGACAAGGGCTTGAGCTTCAACGACGTCGTGACCGAAGCGCTTAAGGATTCTGGCACCATCACCGTGACCGGCACGTACTCGACCATTCCAGAATCCCACGGCGGCAAAAAGTATCGCGGCTCCGCGATCGGCGGCACCATGGGTTACAGCTATTCGGCGCAGGTAGTCGAAGTCAGCGTCGATGAGGACACCGGCGTCGTCACCGTCGACAACGTCTGGGTCGCGCACGATTGCGGCAAGGCGCTCAACCGGCTCACCGTCGAGGGCCAAGTGCAAGGCTCGGTATGGATGGGCCTCGGCCAGGCGATGAGCGAGGAGGCCGCCTATCACGAGGGCCTGATGCTGACCGCCAACATGCTCGATTACCGCGTGCCGACGATCCAGGATTCGCCGCCGATCGAAGTCGGCATCGTCGAGAGCATCGATCCGCACGGCCCGTTCGGCGCCAAGGAGGCCGGCGAAGGCTCGCTCGCTGCGTTTTTGCCGGCGCTGACCAACGCCATTGCCGACGCCATCGGGTTGCGCTTCAACGATCTGCCGGTGACGCCGGATCGCGTATTTGCCGCGCTGGAGAAGCGGGCGCGCGCCGCCGCGAGCAAGCGCAACGGCGGCGCCTGATGGACGCGCTACCGCAGTTCGATCTCCTCCGCCCGCGCTCGCTCGACGAAGTGATCGCGGCGCGCGTCGCTTATGGGGACAGCCGGCTCCTTGGCGGGGGCACGGATCTCGTCGTCAACATCCGTCGTGGCATCGTCGCGCCGCCGGTGCTGATCGACGTCAA
>JASHXZ010000831.1 GCA_030043285.1 Xanthobacteraceae bacterium
CCTACCCTCCCGCGCTCGCGGGCGAGCGCAGGGAGGGGGCGGCGGGGCGCATCTGGCTCGTGACCGGGCCGAACATGGCGGGCAAATCGACCTTTCTGCGCCAGAACGCGTTGATCGCCGTGCTGGCGCAGATGGGCAGCTTCGTGCCGGCGCGCGCGGCGCATATCGGCGTCGTCGACCGGCTGTTCTCGCGCGTCGGCGCCGCCGACGATCTCGCCCGCGGCCGCTCGACCTTCATGGTCGAGATGGTCGAGACGGCGGCGATCCTCAACCAGGCCGGCGAACGCGCGTTGGTCATTCTGGATGAGATCGGCCGCGGCACCGCGACCTTCGACGGCCTGTCGATCGCCTGGGCGACCATCGAGCACCTGCACGAGCAAAACCGCTGCCGCGCGCTGTTTGCCACGCATTTTCACGAGATGACCGCGCTCGCCGCCAAGCTGCCGCGGCTGCACAACGCCACCATGCGGGTCAAGGAATGGCAGGGCGAAGTCGTGTTCCTGCACGAAGTCGTGCCCGGCGCCGCCGACCGATCCTACGGCATTGCGGTCGCCAAGCTCGCGGGATTGCCGCCGAACGTGATCGAGCGCGCCAAGCTCGTGCTGGCGCAGCTCGAGGCGCAGGACCGCGCCGCGCCGGCGCAGCGCCTGATCGACGACCTGCCGCTGTTCGCCGCCGCGCGTGTCGCCGCAACGACGCCGCAGCCGGCCGCGGCACTCGCCGCCGTGATCGAGGCGCTCGCCGCACTCCATCCCGACGACATGTCGCCGCGCGACGCGCTCGAAGCGCTGTACGCGCTCAAGGCGCAGTTGGCGAAGACGCGGCCCTGATCCGACGGGCGCGAAACAGCCACAGCACCCCGCTCCAAGCAACACAGACAAGCAGTCCAGCCCCGAGCGCAGGCCAGACGCCAAGTGGCGCGACCAGAAAATGGACGGCCAGGAAGCCGAGCCAAAGTCCGTTCAGCGCGATCTGCGCGTGGGCGAACATGCTCGCCGACACGACGCCGCCGACGCGCGGATGCAGGATGACGACCGAACTCGCCATCACGATCGGAAACACGGCGAACACACCGGACAGAAACGAGCCGAGGCTGGTGCTTGCCGTCGTCACCGCGGCGACGACGATGGCCGCGGTGAGCGCGCGCAGCGGAATGTCGTAGGCCGTGCGCATGAATTTTGCCGGAGCGCCCGAAGTGCGGTAGCGCCAGCTCAGCGGTACGATCAGTCCGAACACGGCGATGTTGAGGAGCGTCGCGCTCAGCGGCGTCCAGGCGACGAGGCGCAGCGCAAGCGCGGCGACGAACCACACCGCCATGGCGACACCGAGGCTCAAGATGAGGCCGTGGCGCTGCGCCAGCACGGTATAGACGAGCGCGAAGACCGAAACCGTCGCGGCCGCCGCCGCGCTGCCGACTGCGCTTGCGGCGATGAAATCCGGCGGGTGCTCGAAAGCGAGAATGATATACGCGGCGCCGGCGGCGGTCGGCAGCGCGGCGATGAGCGCGCCGATGAACGGGCCCGAGTGTTCGACCACGACCGAAATGACGACCACGACGATCGCGGTGAACGCCATCTTGAGCGCAAGGTCGAATAGAAAAATGTAGAGCGGGTTCATCGGTTTGCACTTTCGATCGTCATTGCCGGGCTTGACCCGGCAATCCATGAGGCGGTCACGCTGCATGGATGCGCGGGTCAAGCCCGCGCATGACGAATGATATAGCCTGTACGACGGTTATTTGCGGTTCAGGCTGATCTCGACCGGCGGGCCGTTGCGGATGGTCTGGTAGACCACGCAGTAGCGCTCGGTGAGCTTGAGCAGTTGATCGAGCTTGTCCTGCGGCGCGTCGCTGTCGATGTCGAAGCGCAGGCGAATTTGCGCGAAGCCGACCGGCGCGTCCTTGGCGACGCCGAGCGTGCCGCGGAAATCGAGATCGCCTTCGGCCGATACAGCTCCCGATTTCACCGGGATATCGAGCGCAGTCGCCACAGCCTTCAAGGTGACGCCGGCGCAAGCCACCAATGCTTCGAGCAGCATGTCGCCGGAGCAGAGCTCAAGACCGGTGCCGCCGGTCGCGGGATGCAGGCCGGCCACCGCCAGCGCGCGGCCGGTCTCGACCTTGCAGGCGATATTGGCGTCGTCGAGCGCGCCCTTGGCCTTGAGCGTGATGAAGGCGGCGTTCGGCTCGCTCTTGTAACGCTCCTTGATCGGCGCCTGCAGCGCGCGCAGTGCGGCGGAATCCATCGCTTTCTCCTGAACTGTCATTGCCCGCGACGGCGGGCCATCCAGTATATGGTGGCGGTGCGGGAGTCCATCGCGCGAGCGATTAGAGGATCGTCCGCATGCGCGGACGATGACAGGCGCAGTTCACCACCACAGCGCCGCGCCGGCGCTGGCTTTGGCCTCGCCGTCGGCGGCAGCAGCGGCGCGGCTGAGCGAACGGTCGAGTGCAGCGAGCACGCGGCGCTTGACGAAATCGAACGCGGCCGACTGGCGGTCGCGCGGCCGCGGCAGATCGACGGCGATCTCGTCGAAGACGCGGCCGGGCCGCGGGCACATCACCATGACGCGGTCGGCCAGCACGATGGCTTCGTCGACATCATGGGTAACCAGGATCAACGTCGGCTTGGCGTCGGCCCACAGGTCGAGCAGGTGATCCTGCAGGTCGGTGCGCGTGAACGCGTCGAGCGCCGAGAATGGCTCGTCGAGCAGCAGCACTTCGGGCCGCGGCACCAGGGCGCGGGCGATGGCGACGCGCTGCGCCTGGCCGCCGGACAGTTCGCGCGGCCACATCGCTGCCTTGTCGGCAAGGCCGACGCGCTTGAGCGCCGTG
>JASHXZ010000832.1 GCA_030043285.1 Xanthobacteraceae bacterium
CACATGCTATTATCCATTCCGCCGAGCCTGTCGGTGTCTCGTGCGGTACAGCACCTGAAGGGGCGAAGTTCACATAAGCTTCTGAGCGAGTTCGGTATTCTGCGGAAACGCTACTGGGGTCAGCACCTGTGGGCACGGGGGATATTGGGTTGCGAGCAGCGGTAACGTCACTGATGAGGTCTGGGTGGAATACATTAAAAATCAGGAGCCCCCCGAGCCGGACGATAATTTCAAGGTAACCTGAGTCCGCCGAATGGCGGACCAAATCCGGCTTTAAGCCGTAACCAGAAGCCACCGCCTTTAGGCGGTGGAGTGTTCACTGTAGCTTGCGGGTCGAGGCAAGCATAGCGCGACGGTCAAGTATCCAATTGCGCCGCAGCGGGGAATGCGGACACAGCAAGCGTAGCCTGGCTTGCGCGGTCGCCATCCGAACGATTTTAGGCGGCACAACGCGATCGTCATTGCGAGCGAAGCAATCCAGTGCGGCGCCGCCGTTCTGATTGCTTCGTCGCGGAGCTTGTCATCGGGCCGGCCACTTCGGGCCGGACCCGTTGGCCCCTCGCAATGACGATGGGCTGAATTAATTTAAATCATAATGTCTCAGCGGATGCCGAGACGGTGGCGCGGAGCGAAGTCAGGCGAGGCCAGCCGCCGCATGCGGTGATTGCGCCGCGCCAGGGCGCGGCTTGCGCAAAACTCGGTCACCGCGGAGACGAACGCCGTGCTGATGCGGCCCCGGCGCTCGGGTGTTGCCATGTCCAGTTCTTCGGTGCGGTTGACGATCGAGCCGGCTTCGAGCAGCACCGCGGGCATGCGGGTTCGCTGCAGCACGACGAGCGCGTCGTAGCGATAGACGCCGGCGTCGGCGTCGATGAGCTGGCGGCGACGATGCCGCATCAGCGGCAGCGTGTAATGCGGCGTGTAGGCGAGCCCCTGCGCCTGCAGCGCTTTGCCCAACAAATGGCCGAACGCCAGGCTGGCGGCGCGCTCGGCATTCTCATTGGAGATGAAGATCGCGTAGCCGGGAAAATCGTCGTTGTAGTGTTCCTGGTGACCGGCGTATTCCCAGCTCTGCAACAGATAATCCGGCACCGAATCGTGATGGATGGAGACGAACAGATCGGCGTTGAGCTTGTTGGCCGACCAGGCACGCTCGAACAGTCCAAGCGGCGGCGCCTGGTCGGTGACGAGCAGAACGGTCTTGTCGAAGCCGGCCTTGACCAGTGCATCTTTGACATCGGCGGCAAGCCGCATGTTGAAAACGTATTCGGGAATGCCGTGAGCGCTGATCGCGCCCGGCACGTCCGCGGTATGGCCGACGTCGAGCACGACGCGGAAGTCGGTCGGCCGGCAAGCTGCAACTGATGGCTGCGCTAGCGCGGGCTCTTCGCTTGAAGCGGTCCGCACCCCGGCCGCGAAGGCCGCCAACAAGGCGACGGATAAGATAAGAAATACAAAGAAAGAGGCAGCGCTCCTGGGCGTCATCATGCCCCCATTTCTGCACGGTTTGCAGCCGCGCGCACGCCAAAAATCGCCGAAAAATCGCTGCACCGACCATCGGTTGTCATGGTTAATGCGGGCGTCCAGGTGCGCCGCGCCCTTGTGCGTAACCGATTGCTGGCGTAACAAATAAGCCCGGTTGCCTGGCGTTACTGGGGTGCGACGTTTCATGGGCAAATTTGTTGGCGTTTCCGTAGTGCTGTTCGTGCTGGCGGTGGCGTTCGTCGTGGTCGCCCAGGGGCCGGAGATGGCGGCCCTGATCGGCGCCTTCCGGTCCGAGCCGCTCATTCTCAAGATCGCATGGGCCGTGATCGTGCTCGTGCCGCTCCTGATGCTGCCGTTTGCGGTGTGGCTGTGGGATCGGCTGGTTCGTCGGAGCCAGGCGGCAAGCGTGCTCGAAGAGCGGCTCGACGGCGTGCGTCAGCATGTGAAAGAGCTCAGCAAAAATCAGGCCGAAAACGACGCCGACGTCGAGCACCTGACGCACAGCGACCCGGAGGACGCCATCGCGGCCCTCAAGCGGCGCGTCACCGAGGCCGAACGCTTCGCCGAGGTGCAGCGGCAGCGCAACGAAAACAAGGACCTGAAAACCCGCGTCAACGAAATCCGCATCGCGCAGGAACAGCTCAAGTCGCGGCTCGGGCCGGTGCTCGATGCCCGCCGCGGCATCGAGCAGCTGTTCGTCGATCTCGACACCCGGCAGCGCGATATCGACCGCACGCTTGCCGAGATCGCCAGCGGCGATGACGCAAGCGCGCTCGATGTCCGCGTGAAGGGCCTCATGGAGTTCGTTCGCCAGAGCAACATGCGCTGCGACCATATCGATGCGGCCTCGAAGACAGTGGCGATGCTGGACGAGGCGTGCAACGAGCTCGGCGCCCGCCTCGCACCGTTCATGGCAACTGACGACGGCATCGCGGCGCGGCTGCGGCAGCTCAAGGATCGTTGCGATGAGCTGACGACCACTATGGGCGCGCTCGAGCGGCTGCCGGAAGGCGCGCTGGCCGACCGCGTGCAACAATTCGCCGACGAGAGGAAACGGCTCGACGGCGGCATCGCCGATCTCGGGACGCATTTCGTCCGCCTCTCCGGTCTGCGCAAGGACGTGACCGCACTGTTCGCCGCGCTCGACCGCGCGCTCAACGTGATGGCGGTCGCCAAGAACGGCCACGGCGCGGCCGACGCGGACGGCCGGATCGAGGAGTTGACGCGCTTCATCGACGAGACCCAGGTTCAGTTCGACGGCATCGAAGGCCGCGTCGCCGCGTTTGCGCAACTGCGCACGCGGCTCGACGAATTGCAGACGCGGCTGGTGCCGCTCGACTCGCAGGAAAGCGGCGTGCTGCGGCTCATCGCGGAGCTGCAGGAGATCCGCGACAGTCTCGTGGCAAAAATCCGCCGCATCGAAGGCGGCGCCGAAGGCGAT
>JASHXZ010000833.1 GCA_030043285.1 Xanthobacteraceae bacterium
CTGGTTCTGCCGCACCAACTGAATCGCCAGCATCAGCAGCGACGGCGATATGATCGCGACCCGGGCGCGGAACGCCTTCTGCACCAGATCGTCGAAGTCCTCGTGCAGCTCGGCGTAGACCGATTCCGAGGGCACGAACATGAACGCCAGCTCCTGGGTCTCCCCCGGAATGAGATACTTCACGGCGATGTCGTTGATGTGCCTGACGATGTCCTGGCGCACGCGGGCGGCCGCAAGCTTGCGCTCGTCGTCGAGCTTGGCGTCGCGATAGGCGGTGACCGCCTCCAGCGGAAATTTGGCATCGATCACCAGCGGACGCTCGTCGGGCAGAAAGATCACGCAGTCCGGCCGCAGCTTGTTGGAGAGCGTGAACTGGAACGCGTAGCACTCCTTCGGCAGGCCGTCGCGGATGATGATCTCCATGCGGCCCTGGCCGAAGGCGCCGCGCGATTGCTTGTTGGCCAGGATGCTCTGCAGCGAGGTGACTTGGCTCGCCAGCTGCGTGATGTTGCGCTGCGCGCTGTCGATGACGGCAAGCCGCTCGTTGAGCTTCTGCAGGTTCTCGGCGGTCTTTTGCGTGGTGTGCTGCATCGATTCGCCGAGCCGATGCGTCACCGAATCGAGCCGCTCGTTGACCGAGCGCTGCAGCTGCGACTGGGTGTTGGTGAAATGGCCCATCAGCGCTTCGAGCCGTGCCGCGGTGTCGGTCTGCACGCGCGCGAGCTCGGCGATGACGGCGGCATGCGGCGCGGCGTCGTCGCGGCCGCGCCATAGCACAAAAGCGATCGCCGCCAGCGTGAGACACGCGGCCAGTAAAGCCATGAATGCGATGGTCGACAGATCGAGCATGAGGCCAGTCTACGCGATTCGTCAGGCTGGAACGAAGAGCGAACGGTCATATCCGCTCGGGCCGTGCCGCGCAACCGGGGCCGGCGGATTGACCGCCGTTTACGCACCGCTTACATCGCCCGACATGGCGCTGCGCGAAATCATAAAACTCCCCGACAAGCGGTTGCGGCTTAACTCCGAGCCGATCAAGCGCGTCGATGCCGGAATCCGCAAGCTGGTCGATGATCTGTTCGAGACCATGTACGAGGCGCCCGGCATCGGGCTTGCGGCGATTCAGATCGGCGTCGCCAAGCGCGTCGTGACGATGGATTTGTCGAAGAAGGACGAGCAGCACGAGCCGCAGGTCTTCATCAATCCGGAGATCATTTGGGCGGCGGCGGAGACGGCAAAATACGAGGAAGGCTGCCTGTCGATCCCGGAGTTTTACGAAGAGGTCGAGCGGCCCGCCAAGGTCAAGGTCAAATATCTCGACATCGACGGCAAGGAGCACGAGATCGAGGCCACCGGGCTCCTCGCCACCTGCCTGCAGCACGAGATCGACCACACCAACGGCGTGCTGTTCATAGATCATATCTCCAAGCTCAAGCGCGACCGCATCGTCAAAAAATTCGCCAAAGCCGCCAAGAAGGGGGAGGCGTGATTGCCGCTCCGCCTCGTCTTCATGGGCACGCCCGACTTCGCCGTGCCCACGCTGGTCGAGCTTGCCGGAGCCGGCCACCAGATCGTCGCGGTCTACACGCGGGCGCCGCAACCGAGCGGGCGCCGAGGCCTGGAGCTGACGCCAACGCCGATCGCGCGTGAAGCCAACCGCTTCGGCATTCCAGTTTTTACGCCGAAGACGTTGCGCGGCGACGACGCAGCGGCCGCCATGCGGGCGCACGGCGCCGACGCCGCTGTAGTCGTCGCCTACGGTATCATTCTGCCCAAGCCAATTCTCGATCCCTTTCCGCTGGGTGCGTTCAACGTGCACGCCTCGCTGTTGCCGCGCTGGCGCGGCGCTGCGCCGATTCACCGTGCCGTCATGGCCGGCGATAAGGAGACCGGCGTGACCATCATGAAGATGGACGAAGCGCTGGATACCGGACCGACGGCCATGACGCAGCGCGTGTCCATCGCCCCCGATATGACCAGCGGCGAATTGCACGACATGCTCAAGCGGCTCGGCGCCGATTTGATGGTGCGCGCGCTCGCCGCCCTCGAGAGGCACACGCTGCAATTGACACCGCAGCCGCAGACCGGCGCGACTTACGCCAATAAAGTCGAGAAGGACGAAACCCGCATCGACTGGTCGAAGCCCTGGCAAGGCGTCCATAATCACTGCCGCGGCCTCTCTCCCTTTCCCGGAGCGTGGTGCGAATTGCCCGGCGTCGGCCGCGTCAAGGTTCTGCGCACGACGAAGGGAACCGGCGAAGGCGAGCCCGGCCGCGTGCTCGATGACAAGCTGACAGTTGCTTGCGGCACCGGCGCGATCCAGCTTCTCCAATTGCAGCGAGCCGGCGGCAAACCCCTATCGGCCGACGAATTTTTGCGCGGCACGCCGATCCTGCGCGCAAACGTGCTCATCTGAGCGAAGCGATGCCGCGTTACAAGCTCATCATCGAATATGACGGCACACCGTTCGTCGGCTGGCAGGCGCAGAACAGCGGTGCGTCGGTGCAGGGCGTGCTCGCCGATGCGATCGCGGCGTTCGCCGGCGAACGTGTCGCCGTCTCGGGCGCCGGACGCACCGATGCCGGCGTGCACGCGCTCGGCCAGGTGGCGCACCTCGATCTCGACAGGGACTGGGACAACGACACGGTGCGCGACGCCATCAATTTTCATCTGCGGCCGCAGCCGGTGGCGGTGCTTTCAGCCGAGCGGGTGGCCGCCGATTTCGACGCGCGGTTTTCCGCACGCAAGCGCTATTATCTCTACCGCATCGTCAATCGCCGCGCTGACCTCACGCTCGACCATAATCGTGTCTGGCGCGTGCCGCGGCCGCTCGATGCCGCCGCCATGCACGAGGCGGCGCAGCTTCTGGTCGGCCGGCACGACTTCACCACTTTCCGTGCCGCCGAGTGCCAGGCCAAATCGCCGGTCAAGACGCTCGATCGCCTCGACGTCACGCGCGACGGCGACGAGGTGCACATCGCCGCGTCGGCGCGCTCGTTTCTGCATCATCAGGTGCGCTCGATGGTCGGCTCGCTCGTCCATGTCGGCGACGGCAAATGGCGTGCCGCCGATCTCGCCAATGCGCTCGCCGCGCGCGACCGTTCGGCCTGCGGCCAGGTGGCGCCGCCGCACGGCCTTTATCTGGTGCGGGTGGAGTATTGAGCCAGGCGTAGGGTGAGCACCGCGCTTGCTCGGAGCGCCCGCGTGGGCAAAATCGTTTCAAAGCGGTGCCCACGCGTCGTAACCGTCGCGGCGATTTTTCCCACCCTACAAACCAAAATACTTCTCGATGATGCGGCGGTAGATCGCGGTGAGCGCGATGAGGTCGGCGATCGGGGCGCATTCGTCGACGGCGTGCATGGTCTGGCCGACCAGGCCGAATTCAAGCACCGGGCAATAATCCTTGATGAAGCGAGCGTCGGAGGTGCCGCCGACGGTGGAAACCTTCGACTGCCGTCCAGTCACTTCGGCGATCGCCGCCATGGCGAGATCGGTGAACGGGCCGGGCGGGGTAAAAAACACGTCGGCGTTCGACGGCGGCCATTCGAACGCATGGCTGACGCGGCCAACGGCGGCGGCTTGCGCGCGCTGCTCGATCAGAGCTTTCAGCGAGCTCTGGCTGTGGCGGTCGTTGTAGCGGATGTTGAAGCGCGCGCGCGCCTCGGCGGGGATGAGATTGACCGTGGGATTGCCGACATCGACCGTGGTGAATTCGAGATTCGACGGATCGAAATGCTCGCTGCCCTGGTCGAGCGGCGCCTGCAGCGCTGCGATCAACGTGACGAGGCCGCGGATCGGATTGTCGGCGCGGTCCGGATAGGCGACGTGACCCTGGCGGCCGCGCACGATCAAGGTGCCGTTGAGCGAGCCGCGCCGGCCGGCCTTGATGGTGTCGCCGAGCGCCTGTTGGCTGCTCGGCTCGCCGAGGATGCAATGGTCGAACGTTTCGCCGCGCTCCGCCGCCCATTGCAGAAGCTTGACCGTGCCGTTGACGGCGACGCTCTCCTCGTCGCCGGTGATCAGCAGCGACAGCGATCCGCGCTTCGGGGCGTTGCCGTTCGCCGCCAGATGATCGAGCGCCGCAGCGATGAAGCAGGCGATATCGCCCTTCATGTCGACGGCGCCGCGGCCGTACAGCACGCCGTTCTCGACCGTGCCGGCGAATGGCGGATGCCGCCACGCCTTGTCGTCGCCCGGCGGCACCACGTCGGTGTGCCCGGCAAAGACGAGGTTGGGTTTTTGCGTGCCGATCCGCGCGTAAAGGTTTTCGATCGGCGCGGTGCCCGGCTCGGCAAACGTCATGCGGTGCACGGTGAAGCCGGCTTTGCTCAGCACGCCCTCCAAGTAAGCGAGCGCGCCACCCTCCTCGGGCGTCACCGAGGGGCAGCGCAACAGATCGCGGGCGATGGCAACGGGATCGGTGGTCATCTGTCCGCAATGTATCTCGATTGGCTCACGTTTGGCGAGCGGATGCGGGTTCTCGTCAACTCGTTGCCAGCGGATCGGGCCCATGGCGGTTCGGGCCCGATGTGCCTTTGCGGAAGCCGAGCTCGACCAGCAAGACGAGGCCGAGGATCGTAAACGGCACCGCGATGGCAAACGACAGCGTGCTCGGCTCCTCGTCGGTGCCGGTGAGGTCCAACACCGCCAGAAAATCGAGCAGCACGCTGCCGGCGAAGAAAATCGCGACCGGCCACAGCGGCATGGCGCGGTCGTTACCGCGCTTCACCGCGATGGCGAATTCCGGATAGGTGAAGACGAGGTCGACGACGGCATTGAGCTTGTCGCCGCCGAGCTGTTGCGCGGCGTAGCACGCCGCGATGTTGGCGGCGAGCACCGCGCCGAGCGCGAGCCAAAAGGTCTGGCGGCCGATGCGGCCATGAAAAGCGTCGAGCAGATAGCGCCAATCCATCGCCGGCCCGAAAGGATTCGATTAATCGCGCAGCAATTCGTTGATGCTGGTCTTGGCGCGGGTCTTTTCATCGACGCGCTTGACGATGACCGCGCACGAAAGATTCGGCGTCGGCTTGCCGCCGCGCGGCTCGCCCGGCAGCGTGCCGGGCACGACGACCGCGTAGGGCGGCACCTCGCCCCGCGTCACCGCGCCGGTTTCGCGGTCGACGATCTTGGTCGAGGCGCCGATGAACACGCCCATCGACAGCACCGCACCTTCACGCACGATGACGCCCTCGGCCACCTCGGAGCGGGCGCCGATGAAGCAATTGTCCTCGACGATGACCGGTCCGGCCTGTAGCGGTTCGAGCACGCCGCCGATGCCGACGCCGCCGGAGATATGGCAATTCTTGCCAATCTGCGCGCAGGAGCCGACGGTCGACCAGGTGTCGATCATCGTTCCGGCGTCCACATAGGCGCCGAGATTGACGAACGACGGCATCAGCACCACGCCGGGCGCGATGTAGGCGGAGCGGCGCACCACGCAGCCCGGCACGGCACGAAAGCCGGCGCTGCGAAAGCTGTTGTCGGCCCAGCCGTCGAATTTCGACGCGATCTTGTCCCACCAGACGGCTTTACCGGGACCGCCCGGAATGACGCTCATGTCGTTGAGGCGAAACGACAGCAGCACGGCTTTCTTGAGCCACTGATTGACCCGCCAGGTGCCGTCGGCGCCGCGCTCGGCGA
>JASHXZ010000834.1 GCA_030043285.1 Xanthobacteraceae bacterium
AGGAGCGCAAGGATCGCGTCGACGACGCGATGCATGCGACCCGCGCCGCGGTCGAGGAAGGCATCCTGCCGGGTGGCGGCGTGGCGCTGCTGCGCGCCGTGGCCGCGCTCAAGAAGGTGCGCACCGACAACGACGACCAGCGTCACGGCGTCGACATCGTGCGCAAGGCGCTGTCCTGGCCGGCGCGCCAGATCGCGGTCAATGCCGGCGATGACGGCTCGGTCGTGGTCGGCAAGATCCTCGAGAAGGAGCAGTACTCGTTCGGCTACGACGCCCAGAGCGGCGACTATGTCGACATGGTGAAGAAGGGCATCATCGATCCGACCAAGGTCGTGCGCACTGCGCTGCAGGACGCCTCCTCGGTCGCCGGTCTGCTCATCACCACCGAGGCGATGGTCGCCGAGCTGCCGAAGAAGAAAGAAATGCCGGCCATGCCGCCAGGTGGCGGCGGAATGGATTTCTAAGGAAATCCCACGCGCATCCAGACCGCGGCCACAACTCCTCTAAGTGATCGAAGTCGGCAACAGCCGACTTCGATTGCGGCGGCGGCATGGACTTCTAAGTTCACGTCTTCAGGCGACGCGAACGCGAAGGCCCGGGAGCGATCCCGGGCCTTTTCATTTCATCCTTCCCCGCGGTAGCGGGCCGCTTCGCGGGGGAGGATTAAAAAAACAGAACGACCACGGGACCGAGGCGCGCGTTCATCCGGCGTCGCCTGATCCACCGTGGCCGTCGAGGCGACGGAGCACTACAATACGCCGCTCCGCCGCCACTTGGCAGCACCTCTAACATGCTCGGATGACACCGATATGACCGTATCATCAGGCCACATCCGCGTCGGCATCGGCGGCTGGACGTTCGAGCCGTGGCGCGGCGTGTTCTATCCGAAGGGTTTGCCGCATGCGCAGGAGCTGCGCTACGCCGGCGAGCGGCTGACCTCGATCGAGGTCAACGGCACGTTCTACCGCACCCAGACGCCGAAGACTTTCAGATCATGGGCGAGCGAGGTGCCGGCCGGCTTCGTGTTCGCGGTCAAGGGACCGCGCTACGCGGTAAACCGCCGCGTGCTCAAGGAAGCCGGCGACTCGATCCAGCGCTTCCTGGATTCGGGCGTGACCGAGCTCGGCGGGCATCTCGGCCCGCTGCTCTGGCAATTCGCGCCCACCAAAAAATTCGACGACGCCGATTTCGGCGGCTTTCTCGAGCTGCTGCCGGAAAAATTCGGCGGCAAAAAACTCCGCCACGTCATCGAAGTCCGTCACGACAGTTTTTGCACGCCGCAATTCATCGCGCTCATTCGCAAGTTTGGCGCGGCAATCGTGTTCACCGACCACGTCCGCTACCCCAACATCGCCGACCTCACCGGCGATTTCGTCTATGCGCGGCTGCAGCGCGGCAAGGATACGGTAGCGAGCGCCTATCCGCCGCGCGAACTCGACGCCTGGGCGAAGCGGCTGCGTCTATGGGCAGAGGGAGGAATGCCCGACGACTTGCCGCGCGTCGATGCCACGCACAACGCGAAGGCCGCGCCGCGCGACGTATTCGCCTATGTGATCCACGAAGGCAAAATCCGCGCGCCGGGCGGCGCGATGAGCTTGATCGAGCGCCTGAACACTTGACCGAACCGTACCGAAGACTGTTGATGCGAAAGATTCGCGGACAGTGCAACTGATCGCAACGGTCGCGTGATTCTCAGCACGAAATTCTATGTCAGTGGTCATTCCACCACCACATCACATTTGCGTGGCGTTCCGAGCACACGACCGCGTCGCTTAATGACCGCCGGGCCAAAATATGTTCGTCGACATAGGAATAGATTTGGCGACCGCGGGTTGATCAGGCCGGGCGCATTCGCGCCAAAGTTTGCCGCAGGTCAAGTGATCAATGCCGGATCGCCGCACCAAGCACGAGACGACCCGCGAAAGAATTGTCGATAGTGCCGCCCGATTGTTCAATCGTCACGGCTTTAATGCGGTGTCGATTGACGACGTGATGGCCGACGCAGGACTGACCCGAGGCAGCTTCTACAACTATTTCTCGTCGAAGACCGAACTGTACGCCCAATCGGTGGCGCGCGTCGTGGTGGACGCCAAGCGTGAAGCCAGCAACGGCCGTAGCGCCACGCAGTTGGGCCCTGACGAGATCGTGCGCGACTATCTGGCGGTTCACCATTTGGAGGACATCGAAGGTCGCTATCCGATGATCGGGCTGCCAAGCGACATTTCGCGAACCGATCGTACGGTCAGGCGGGCGTTTGAGTCGGCGCTTCGATTCATGATCGAAACCTTCGAGCAAGGTGGCGGCGGCCGCACAAAACTGGACCGCAAGCGGGCGCTCGCCATCGCCGCGCTGTGCGTCGGCGGCATGGTGCTGGCGCGATCAATCGATGATCGCGAATTAGCCGACGAGATGCGTGAGGCGGCGTTGAGCCTCGCACTGTCGCTCGGCAATTGGGCCTGAGCGCATATTTTGCGGGCGCGCGCCGGCACGCAGCTTTGCACAAAACCGCTAACGGCCACGTCCGACCTGGTGCGCGTTCATCCGGCGTCACCCGTCGTAACCGTGGCCGTCCCGCGACGGAGCATCCTCAACGCCGCTTGCACCAAGATGGGGGTGCCGGCGGTTTATGCAAGCCCTGCTTTGTGCCACACTCGGCGTCGCTTCGGCCCATCGCTAGCGCCTGGCGATTCATCGGGCGCAGCCACACAGGGACAGGAGTGCCGCCATGTCCGTCAATCAAGCCCGCGACCAAAGCGACCTGCAACGCGCAGTCGTCAGCGCAATTCACGAACACTGGGTGCTCTTTCTGGTGGAGGGCATCATCCTCGTCATTCTCGGCGCGCTGGCCATCCTGGTGCCGCCGCTCGCGACCATCACGGTCACGATCCTGATCGGCTGGCTGTTCCTGATTTCCGGCGCCGTCGGCCTGTTCACGACGTTCTGGATGCGCCATGCCCCGGGATTCTGGTGGTCGCTGTTGTCGGCGCTGATCGCCATCTTTGCCGGCTTCCTGCTTCTGGTCTGGCCGCTCACCGGCGCGCTGTCGCTGACGTTTGTGCTGAGCGCGTTCTTCATCGTCGAGGGCATCGCCTCGATCATGTATGCGATCGAGCACCGCAATCAGCTGAGCGGCCGCTGGGGCTGGATGCTGATAAGCGGCATCATCGACCTGATCCTCGCCGCCATCATCATCGCCGGGCTGCCCGGCAGCGCCGCCTGGGCGCTCGGGCTTCTGGTCGGCATCGACCTTCTGTTCGGCGGCGCGGCGCTGATCAGCATGGCGTTCGCCGCCCGCAGGCCCGCATAGCGGGGCGACTGCTGCGGCATGTCGCAAGTCCCGCGGCTTCTGCCCGCAAGGGACTTGCGGTACCGTCCGGTACGCAGCGCAGCACGGCTGCGCGCGTAACCGGTCGGGAGGAAAAGAAGATGCAGACAGCGCTCAAGCTGCTGACGCTTGGCTTTTTGGCATGCGCGGCCGCCGCTCCAGCCCGCGCGGAGGATTATCCGACCAAGCCGATCCGCATCATTTCCGATTCCGCGCCCGGCAGTGCGGTCGACGTCACCTTCCGCATGGTGATGGACCGGGTCGGCACCCTGCTTGGCCAGCAGATCGTGCCGGTCGATCAGCCCGGCGCCAGCGGCGCGGTTGCGGCGCATGCAGCCGCCCAAGCCGTTCCGGACGGTTACACCCTGTTCGCACCGGCGCTGTCGCTGTTCGTTGCAGTGCCTGGCAAGGCCGAAAACCTGCCGCTTATTCTGCCGCGCGACTTTCTTCCGGTCGGATCGCTGCTCGACCAGCCAATGTTCATCTGCGCAAGCCCGGCGTCCGGGCTCAAGACGCTGCCGGATCTGATTGCGCGCGCCAAGGCCAGCCCCGGCCAGATCTCCTTTGCGGCAACCGGTATCGGCCGTATTACCCACCTCACCGGCCTTCTTCTGGAGCAACGAGCCGGCATCAAGCTGCAGGTCGTGCCCTACACGGGCGGCCCTGCGGCGGCCCTGACCGATGTGATGGGCGGCCGCGTGCCGCTGATCATCGAGGGTTATTCCGGCCTCGCCGGCGCCATCCAGGCTCATAAGCTCAACGTGCTGGCGGTCGCGGCGCGAAAGCGCCTGCCCGACTTCCCCGACCTGCCGATCGTGTCCGAGACGCTGCCGAACTTCGTCGCCGGCGGCTGGCAGGGCATCGTGGCACCGCTCGGCACGCCGGCACCCGCGATCGAAAAGTTCAATACCGCACTGAACAAGGTGCTAGCGGAGCCGGACCTCGCCAAGCAGCTCGCCGAGCGCGGCGGCTACGTCAATCCGCTGTCGCCGCAGGAAACCAACGCCTTCGTCAACGGCCAGCAGGCACAATGGAAGCCGGTATTGGATGCGTTTGCGGCCAGCGTGAACAAATAAACGCAGCGCCTGCGGTTTTGCAGGCTGTCATCATCCGCGCAAGCGGATGATCCAGTAACCACCGCGTTTGAGCTTAAACTCTGGCAGCTGCGTTTGCTGGATGCCTCGCTTTCGCGGGGCATGACAGACGCGGGGCATGAGAGATCCGTACGATCCGGCCGACTACTCCGCCGGTTGCAGCGTGCGGGATTTCTCGACGCCATTGGCGATGGCCGCGATGGCGATGACGGCGACCAAAAAGCCGAGCGCGATCACCGCGGTCGTGCCCAGCACGAGATCGAAGCCGCCGCGGCCGTACAGCAGAGCGATCATCGATACCGCCACGCCCGACACCATGAAGGTCAAGAAATAGCGCACCGCATAGACCCGGCTGCGCCAAGCATCGGCAGTGTAGCGGGCGATGACAAGATCGTTGAGCGTGATCTGGCCGTAGATCGCCGCCATGGTGAAGGCGAGCGCGAACAACAGCGACACGCCGCTCGCGTAGGCCGCCCACACCACGCCGGAAAACTGCATGACGGCGGCAAGCGCGAACAAAATGTGCAGCGGAAAGCGCTCGACCAATCGTCCGACCGTGATCTGCGCCAGCGCGCCGCACAGGAACACCGCCGTGGTCAGGCCGCCGACCGCGATCAGCGAGATGCCGCTGATGCGCTCGTCGACGATCTTCGGCAGCGACACGGAGATGGTGTTGAAGACGAGGCCGGCGCTGAGCGCAACGATGACGAACAGGCCGAAAATGGTCGCGGCTACCGGCGTCGACAACGTCACATCGGCCGTGGCGCTGCGCTTTGCGGCATGCCGGCCGGTGCGCGGAACGTACCAGAGATAGGCCACGCCGGTGCCGACACAGACGAGGCCCGGCACCAGGAACGCGCCGCGCCACGACAGCACCGCCGTCAGCGCCGCCGTGATTCCGGCCGCGAGCGACACGCCGAGATTGCCGCAAACGCCGTTGAAGGCCAGCGTGCGGCCGCGTTGCGTGGCGGCATCGAGGATCATCGCGGTGCCGACCGGATGATAGATCGCCGCGAAAATGCCGAGCGCGAACAGCGCAACAGCAAGCATGGCCAGCGATGGCGCGAACGCCGCGCCGATGAGCGAGGCGCCGCAGCCGAAA
>JASHXZ010000835.1 GCA_030043285.1 Xanthobacteraceae bacterium
CGCATGCTCGGCGCCTTCAACGAAGCGACGCCGGACTGGCTGTCGTTCCACATGTTCACGTTCTTCACTGATCGCGATGGCAAAATGCAGTTGGAGAGTTTGGCTCAGTCCGGCTTCGATCCGCTGTCGCGCACCTGCCGCTTCATGCTGACCGAAGAGGCGCACCACATGTTCGTCGGCGAGACCGGCGTCGGCCGCACCATCCAGCGCACCTGCGAGGCGATGAAGGAAGCCGGCATCGAGGACGCGAGCGAGATCGACAAGATCCGCGCGCTCGGCGTCATCGACCTGCCGACCATGCAGAAAAAACTCAACCTGCACTATTCGCTGTCGCTCGACCTGTTCGGCTCCGAGGTCTCGACCAACGCGGCGAACACCTTTACCGCCGGCCTCAAGGGCCGCTTCCAGGAAACCAAGATCCAGGACGACCACAAATTGGAGAGCGCCACCTATCCGGTGCTCAAGCTGGTTGACGGCGAGATCAAGCGCGTCGACGAGCCGGCGCTGACCGCGATCAACATGCGGCTGCGCGACGACTACACCGCCGATTGCCAGCGCGGCCTCGACCGCTGGAACAAGATCATCGACAAGATCGGCGTGCCATTCAAGTTCGCACTCCCGCACGTTGGCTTTCATCGCCTGATCGGCGAGTTCAAGGACGTGCACGCAACGCCCGAGGGCACGCTGATCGACGACGCCGCATGGGCACGCAACGAGGGACAGTGGCTGCCGTCGAGCGCCGACGGCGAGTTCATCGCCAGCCTGATGAAGCCGGTCACCGAACCCGGCCAATTCGCCAGCTGGATCGCCCCCCCGCGCGTCGGCATCGACAACAAACCCGGCGACTTCGAATACGTGAAAATCGCGGCGTAGCTGGTGCCGTCATTCCGGGGCGCGCGAAGTTGACGCGCTGCGACAACTATTGCTTGCGGCGCGACTTGTGATCGGTGAAAATCTTGCCCAGGCAAATCCGGCCAAGGGGTCACAATGCTCGGCATCTCAATTGCCGATGGCGGCTTTGTGTTGGTGTGCCGTGGAGCACCGCCTGGGCAGCGCCGGCATCTCGACGACAAGACGACAGCGGTTCTGGAGGGCTTCGGCGAGCGTTACGCCAAGCTCCTCACCGTCCGGAATCCGGCTGAGGGCTTAAGAGCGCTCGGCCGCGACTTGTATCGGTTTCTGGATGGCGACGCCGGTGAGTTGACCGCATTGCTCGATCGAGCGCAGCGGCCGATGCATTTCGAAATTGCCACGCCGACACGACGGCCGGACCGAGCGACGCGTGCTCTCCTTCGCGCGCCTTGGGAGCTTCTTGCCAACGAGGACGGCTATCTCGCGGGAGATGACCGGCTTGGTTTCAGTCCCATACGGCGTCTAGGACCACGGGAAGCGCCGCCGCCGCTCGACCCTCATCGCCTCGGCCTAGTGTTCATGGCCGCTTCGCCGCACGGTGTCGTCGACCTCGATTACGAAGCCGAAGAGTCGGCCATCATCGCTGCGGTCGGTTCGACCGATCTCGACCTTTTTGTCGAGGAGAGTGGCAACCCCGACCAGCTCGGCGATCGTCTCGTCGATTTGCCGCCCATGCAGGCGCTGCAGCTCTCCTGCCACGGTCATAACGCCTGGCCCGTGCCCGGCAAGACCGAACGGCGGCCTGTGCTCATGTTGGAAGACGAAGCCGGCGAAGAACTGCCAACCGTTGCCGGCGCACTGATTGGAGCGTTGCGCGGCAAACCACCACGATTGGTCTTTCTGTCCGCCTGCCTGACCGCCGTGGGAGGCCGGCAAGAATCAAGCAGCGTGTTGGCGCAATCGCTCGCCGAGTCGATGGTCGATGGCGGCTTTCCAGCGGTGATAGGCTGGGATGGTTCGGTCGCCGATCGCGCCGCGAGCACGTTTGCCGCCCGATTGTACGACGCTCTGGCCGGTCGGCGCGACCTCGCCGATGCCGTCGCGGCGGCGCGACAGGCTCTGCTCAATCACACAGACGATGTCCTTCGCGACAATTGGCATCTCGCGCGCCTGTGGCTCGGGCCGCATGGCGGCGGCGCACTCGTCGGCGGTACCAAGCGGCGCAACCTGGTACCGAACCATGGCGAGAAGGAGTTCCTGATCAAGGAGCGTTCCAAGCTCCCCGTCGCCTCGCACCAAATGTTCGTCGGCCGCCGGCACGAATTGCAGACCGTGCTGCGGGCGCTGCGCGAAGGCGGCTGTGCCGGCGTGCTGCTTCACGGCATGGGCCGGCTCGGCAAATCCAGTCTGGCGGCACGCATCGCCAATCGCCGACCCGACCTCAAGCTGGCGGTTGTGTTCGAGCACTACGGCGCCTCGGATATCCTGGCGGTAATCGCAGATGCGTTGCAGGAAAATCGCGAAGCGCGGGAATTGGCCCGGCAAGCGATACAACTCGTCAACAAGGAGCCTGACCGTTTCGAGGACTCACTCGTCGATCTCGTTTGTGCCCCTTGCATGCAAGCCGGCAATGGCGGAACGCCGCTGCTTTTATTGATCGACGATCTCGAGCGCATCCTCGATCCCGACCCAAGCGGTGGCCCCCATCGCATCCAGCCGGCATTCGCGTCGGTG
>JASHXZ010000836.1 GCA_030043285.1 Xanthobacteraceae bacterium
ACGAGCGCACCATCGCGGCGATCCAGATCGCCATTGCCCTGACCGCCGCCGCCATCGCTTTCGCGCCGCTTGCGGTGCAAGCCCAGCAGGACGGCAAGCAGGTCTGCATGGAGGATGCCTTCGCGTTCTGCGGTCAGTTCATCCCGGACCACGAGCGCGTCGGCGCCTGCCTATCCGCCAATATGGGCCGCATCTCACCGGCCTGCCGCGAACTGGTGAAGCATTTCACGCCGCGCACCACAGCCGCGCGCTGATCGCTTCCTGACGCTCCGCTGACAGAAGATTTATTGCGGCGCCGCCGTGCGTGATGCGCGGCGGCGTTTCTATGTCAGGCGTCTTGCGTACCTTGACGCCCGCGGCGGCTCCTATAAACCGGCACTTTCCGTTTCCCCTTTCCCGACCAGGATCCGCCCAAAGGAAACGTCATGACCGAACACACTCCGGGCTTTGCGACGCTTGCCGTGCATGCCGGCGCACAGCCCGATCCCGCCACCGGCGCGCGGGTCACGCCGATCTATCAGACCACCTCGTTCGTGTTCGAAAGCGTCGATCACGCCGCGTCCCTGTTCGGCCTGCAAACCTTCGGCAACATCTATTCGCGCATCGGCAATCCCACCAACGCGGTGCTGGAGGAGCGCGTCGCCGCGCTCGAAGGCGGCACCGCCGCGCTCGCCGTGGCATCAGGCCACGCCGCGCAGGTGCTGGTGTTTCACTGTCTGATGCAGCCTGGCGACGAATTCGTCGCCTCGAAGAAGCTCTATGGCGGCTCGATCAACCAGTTCAATCACGCGTTCAAGAACTTCAACTGGAACGTGGTGTGGGCCGACCCCGAGGATATTTCCTCGTTCGAGCGCGCCGTTTCGCCGAAGACCAAGGCGATCTTCACCGAGTCGATCGCCAATCCGGGGGGCGTCGTCACCGACATGGCGGCGGTGGCGGAAATCGCGCGGCGCGCCGGCGTGCCCTACATCGTCGACAATACGCTGGCCACGCCGTATCTGTGCCGGCCGTTCGAGCACGGCGCCGACATCGTGGTGCATTCGCTGACCAAATTTCTGGGCGGCCACGGCAACTCGATCGGCGGCGCCATCGTCGATGGCGGCACTTTCAACTGGTCGCGCGAAAAGCGCTATCCGATGCTGACCGAGCCGCGCCCCGAATATCACGGCGTGGTCATGCACGAGACGTTCGGCAATTTCGGCTTCGCCATGGCCTGCCGCATGCTGGCGCTGCGCGACATCGGCTCGGCGATGGCGCCGTTCAACGCCTTTCTGATCCTCACCGGCATCGAAACCTTGCCGCTGCGCATGAAGAAGCACTGCGACAACGCGCAAGCCGTCGCCGAATGGATCGCCAAGCAGCCGCAAGTGGCCTGGGTCAGCTATCCGGGCCTGCCCGGCGACCGCTATCATAATCTGGCAAAGAAATACTGCCCGAACGGCGCCGGCGCCGTGTTCACCTTCGGGCTCAAGGGCGGCTACGAAGCCGGCGTCAAGCTCGTCACCAACGTGCAGCTGTTCTCGCACCTCGCCAATATCGGCGACACCCGCTCGCTGATCATTCACCCCGCCTCGACCACCCACCGCCAGCTCACCGACGCCCAGAAGACGCAAGCCGGCGCCGGCCCCGACGTCGTGCGCCTCTCGATCGGCATCGAGGACGTGGAAGACATCATCGCCGATTTGGAGCAAGCGCTGGCGGAGTGAGCGGCCGACGCCGATTCGGCCACGCGGCACTCGTTATGAAGGCTTGGCAAATACTTCCGCCAGCCGTTCGACCACCGCGTCGATTTCGTCGCGCGTCGTTCCCCGCCCGAGGCTGAAGCGGATCGCACCCATGCCGACTTCGGGCGCGATGCCCATGGCTTGCAGGACCGGCGACAGCTCGATGCGGCCGGCGTGGCAGGCGGATCCCGTTGAGGCGGCGACGTCGTTGAGCTGTGCCAGTATGTCAGAGCCGATGCATCCGACGAATGAGACGTTGAGCGTGTTCGGCAGGCGATGGGTCGGATGGCCGTTCAGCGCGATGCGATTGCCGAAGCTCTTTTGCAGCTCTTGCCAGAAGTGGTCGCGCAATGTGCCCACCCGGTCCATCGGCGCCAGGTCGCGCGCCCGCTCGCAGGCGGTGCCGAGAGCGACGGCGAGCAATGCGCTCTCGGTTCCCGCGCGCCGGCCGGCTTCGTGCCCGGCACCGTGAATCAACGGTTCCAGGCGCACGCCGCGGCGTACGTAGAGCGCGCCCACCCCCTTAGCGGCATAGACCTTGTGGCCGGCGATGGAGAGGAGATCGACGCCGAGCGCAGGCACGTCGGTCGAGATCTTGCCGACCGATTGCGCCGCATCGGTGTGGAACAGGACGCCACGCTCATGCGCAAGGTGTGCGCACTCTGCGATCGGCTCAACGGTGCCGACTTCGTTATTGGCGTGCATGATGCTCACAAGGATCGTGCGCGGCGTGATCGCGCGGCGCAGATCGGCGGGATCGATGCGGCCGGCACCGTCGACCGGCAGATAGGTCACCCGCGCGCCCAAACGTTCGAGAAACCGGCACGGTTCGATGATCGCCGGATGCTCGATCGCCGTGGTGATGATGTGGTCGCCCTTGTCGCGCAGCGCGAAGAATACGCCGTTGAGCGCAAGGTTGTTGGCCTCGCTGCCACCGCTGGTGAAAACGATCTCGTCGTTCTCACAACTGAGCAGCGCCGCCACTTGGCCGCGCGCGCTCTCGAGAGCGGCCTTTGCCTCGATCGACGCCCAGTGCCCGCTTGATGGATTGCCGTAACGGCCGTCGAGAAACGGCCGCATCGCCGCCGCGACCGCGGGATCGATCGGCGTGCTCGCGTTGTAATCGAGATAGATGGGCCGCACGGTCACAACACCATGGCCTTGCTCCACGATCTCAAATGCGGCTTTTACCTTTGTGAAAGCGCCGGGCGGAAGGCGAGCGCCGAGCGCGGCGCTGCCGCCGCGCATCGTGCAGCATGCAACGTCGCGGCGGTCAGTACCAGCATCGCCATCGCCTGGTGAGCGAGCGACAGCGAAAGCGGCGCCACTTCGAGCAGCGTCCAGATGCCGAGCGCCGCCTGCAGCGTTACGGCGCCGGCTAGCACCAGCGCGCCGGTGAGCGCTGGGCTCTTTCCGCTGTTCCGCGCGGCATCGATGACATGCAGCACCGCGCAGATCCAGATCGTGTAGGCCAGCATGCGATGATCGAACTGGACGGTCAGCGTATTTTCGAAAAAATTCCGCCACAGCGGCGAAGCGGAAAACAGCCGCGCCGCGTGCGGCACGAGGTCGCCGTCGATCAACGGCCAGGTATTGTAGATGTAGCCGGCGCGCAATCCGGCGACCAAGGCGCCGAGATAAATTTGCGCCAGTACCAGAATGAGAAGCCCGATGGCGCCGAGGCGCAGGCGCGCCGGTAGATCGCCGCCCTCGCCTGCCCACCCCGCTGGCGCCGGCCTTTTGCTGCCGAGCTGCGCCGCAGTCCAAATCATCGCGACGTAGATCACGCAGGCGAGCACGAGGTGCGTAGCCAAGCG
>JASHXZ010000837.1 GCA_030043285.1 Xanthobacteraceae bacterium
AAGCAGGCGCTCGATGCGGCCGAGCGAAAGGTCGATGCGCCTTGGATGCAGCGCCAACAGCCGCGCCGCGACGGTGCCGACCGACGCCGTATCGGAAAGCTGTTTGCTCACGCCGTCGCCGCGGAATCTGCTGCGGCCACGAGGGGCGGCGCCGGCAGCGGCAGGTGCGGCTGCGATGCGGGGGCGCCGGCCGGCGCCTTCATCAGCAACCGGCACAGCCGCGCGATGGTGACGCGCAGCTGATGCCGATGCACCACCATGTCGACCATGCCGTGATCGCGCAGAAACTCGGCCTTCTGAAAACCCTCGGGCAGCTTTTCGCGGATGGTCTGCTCGATGACACGCGGCCCGGCGAAGCCGATCAAGGCGCCAGGCTCGGCGACCTGCACGTCGCCGAGCATGGCATACGACGCCGTCACGCCGCCGGTGGTGGGGTTGGTGAGCACGACGACGTAGGGTTTGCGCGCGTCGCGCAAGCGTTGCACCGCGATGGTGGTGCGCGGCAGCTGCATCAGCGACAGAATGCCTTCCTGCATGCGGGCGCCGCCGGAAGCTGCGAACAGCACGAACGGACAGGCCTTCTCGACGGCAGTGTCGAGGCCCTTCATCACCGCGTCGCCGGCCGCCATGCCGAGCGAGCCGCCCATGAAGTCGAAATCCTGCACGGCGATCACGGCAGCCAAGCCGTCGAGCTTGCCGTAGCCGAGCTTCAACGCATCATGCAGCCCGGTCTTGGCACGCGCGTCCTTGAGCCGCTCGCTGTAACGGCGTTCGTCGCGAAACTTGAGCGGATCGGCCGGCACCTCCGGCACCGCGATGTCGAACCAGGTCTCGTTGTCGAACATCGATTTGAGCCGCGCCATCGCGCTCATGCGCATGTGATAGTTCGACCCCGGGATGACGAACTGATTGGCCTCGACGTCCTTGTAGAACACGAGTTGGCCGGTCTCCGGACATTTGATCCAGAGATTCTCCGGCACGTCGCGCCGGCTCAGCATGCTGCGGATTTTCGGGCGCAGGGTGTTGGAGATCCAGTTCATGCGTCAGCGCACTTCATACGTAACGAGGTTCATCGCAGTGTCATGCAATGTCATGGCCCCAGTCTAGCACGGTTTCCGGATCAGATATAATCCCGCGCTCGACCCGTACAATTGGAGCCCGATTAATCCGTCAGCTTGCCGAACGCAGATGAGTCAACCGCAAATCGCCGTGATCGGCCTCGGAGCGACCGGCAGCGCCGTGCTGTGCCAGCTTGCGCGCCGCGGCGTGCGCGCTATCGGCATCGAGCAATTTCATATCGGACACGACCGCGGTTCCTCGCACGGGCCGACGCGTATTTTCCGCTTGGCGCATTATGAAAATCCCGCTTACGTGCCCCTGCTCCGCCGCGCTCGCGAGCTTTGGCGCGAGCTCGAAACGCTTTGCGGCCAAAGACTGCTTGTCACGACTGCAATTGCGGAATTAGGGCCGCCCGGCGGCGAACTGGTGCCCGGCACGCTTGCTGCGGCCGCACCGCATGATCTGCCACACGAGGTTCTGGATGCCAAAGCGCTGGGGCGCCGCTATCCGGCCTTCAAGATTCCCGAAAGCTACATTGCGGTGATCCAACCCGATGGCGGCTATATCGAAGCCGCCGCAGCCCTCGACGCTCGTATTCGCGCGGCCACGGATGCGGGCGCAGTCATTCGCACCGGAGAAAAGGTTCTTGCCATCGAGCCGCAGCGCAACGGCGTACGGCTCACCACCGATCGCGGCCAGATCGAAGCTGACGGCGCAGTGGTCGCCGCCGGGCCGTGGCTGGCCCGGATTTTACCTGACCTGCACCTGCCGTTGCGTGTCACCCGCCAGGTGGTCGGCTGGTTCGAGCCGAACGACGCCGGGCAATTTGCCGCCGATCGCTTTCCGGTTTTCCTGCTCGAGAGCCGACATGGCATCCATTACGGCCTGCCGTATTACGACCGCATGGGTCTCAAGATCGCGAAGCATCATCATTTCAACGAGGTCGTGGATCCGGACGGTTACGACATGGCGATCTCTGCGGCGGACGAAGCCGCGATCCGCGCGCCGCTTGCCGAATATCTGCCGGGTGCAAACGGCCGCTTGCTCGCCGCGCAGCCATGTCTTTATACGATGACCAGCGACGAAACCTTTATCATCGATCGCCTGCCTGGTTACCCGCAGGTCGTGATCGCGTCGCCGTGCTCCGGCCACGGCTTCAAATTCTCACCGGTGGTTGGCGAAATAGCGGCTGATCTCGTCAGCACGGGGCAAACCCGACACGACGTCGCGCCATTCCGACTCGGCCGTTTTTCGCAGCGCTGATCTGGCGAACGCGCCGCCGCTGCCTAAGTCCGAGGCTCGGCCGCGGTGACGGCGCGCTCGACGACTGGAACGATCTGCGCGCCGAAGCGGCGCGCGACCATAACAATCGCACCGCTTCGTATCTGCTCGGCATGCCGCTGCTCGCCGATTATTTGGAGGAGGCGATGTCGCAGTTCGGCATTTCGTGCGAGGAGTAGCGCGTTCAACGCGTGATCAGCGCTACGCCGGCCGCGACCAGCATGGCGGCAAAACCCTTTTGGGCCAGTTCGCGGCCGGATAAATCTTCGCGGCCGAGGCGCGGGAACGCCACGCTGAGCAGCACGCCGAACAGAAAGACGAACAGCGTCGTGGTGCTGCCGATCGCCTGCACGATGCTCAGCGGTGCGAACAACAGCGCGTAGCGGTTGCCGAGCCCGCCGCCGAGATTGATCAGCTCGTTCGAGGCGTTGAGCGACAGCAGCGCCGCCGTATTGGTGCGCAAGAGCGTGAAGAACTGCGCGCGGTAGGCGCGAATGCTCAGCAACCCGGCGCCGAAGACTGCCTCGCCGACGAACATCCAGAACGTCGTCGTCCAGAATTCGACCCGGATGGCAAAGATCTTGAAGATCAGCGCGCTGACAGCGAGCGCAAAGCCGCAAGCCAGCATCAGCAGCGCCAATCGCGCCTTGAAGCGCCCGCCTCTCGGCGCCTCCGCGCCGCCGGAAGCACTGAGCTTGAGCGAGACAAAGAGCGCGCCGGCGATGATCAGCACGCCCCCGGCCATTTGCCGCCCGGACAAGGTTTCGCCGAGAACGAGGTAAGCCAGCACATAGCCGAACAGCGGTGAGATCTGAAAGAACGGCGCCACGACGGATGCTTCCTCCGCCTGCAGCGCACGCAGGTAAAACAGCAAGGCGCCCATGTAGAGGACGCCGGACAGCATGATCACCGCGATGCTGGCGGCGCCGGGTGCGGTCACGTCCGGCTCGAAAAACCAGATGAACGGCAGCAGCAGGAGCCCGATCCATGCCGTGAACACCAGCAGTACGGCAACATTGCTGTCCTTGAAGAAGCGGTCGACCAGATATTTGTCCAAATGCACCGAGATGGCCCACAGCACCGGGCCGGTGAAGGCGAAAATGAGCCAGGACATCGTGTGACAGCAGCCTTTGAAAATAGCTCACATTATTGCCTCATCCTGAGGCGCGAGCGAAGCGAGCCTCGAAGGATGCAGGCCGAGGCGCCGGGGCCTGCACCCTTCGAGGCTCGGCGCTTGGCGCCGAGCACCTCAGCGACTGTGTTCTTTGTCAAGCGGGCTGCCATTGTTTTTGGTCTCTGAGCATGGCGTTGAGGATGGTGAGGATTTTGCGGGCGACGGCGATGAGGGCGACCATTTTGGGCTTACCGCTGGAGAGCAAACGTTGATAGAAGCCCTTCAAGACTGGATTGCAGCGGATCGCCGAGAGTGCGGCCATGTAGAGGGCTGCGCGCAACGGCGCCCTGCCACCGCCGATCATGCTTCTGCCTATCCAACGCCCGGACCGACGCGTGTAGGGAGCAAGGCCGGCAAGGCTTGCGATCTCTCGTCGCGTGAGCCGCCCGAGCTCCGGCACCTCAGCAAGGAAGGTCCGTGCCAGGGTGTTTTTCACGCCGGGGAAGGTCACCAGAAGATCCTCTTTCTCGCGCCAGGCCGGCGAACCCCGCACCAGCGTATCGATATCACCATCGATCTGCGGCAACTCCTTCTCAAGGGTTCTAATCGTGCGGACGAGACTTTTGCGTACGCGCACGTTCTCGACCCGCTTCTCACGTTGCCGTTCGGCGACGATCATCTCGATGATCTGCCGGCGCCGGGCCACCAGCTCGGCGAGCAAGCGGGCCTGCTGGTCCGGCACCGGGCGCGGCTGAGGCTTCACTGCTTCGGCGAAGCGGGCGATGACTTCCGCATCGATCGGATCAGTCTTGGCACGCTTACCGAGCGCTTGGGCGAAGTGGCGCACCTGCGCCGGATTGAGCACGACCAGAGGCAAGCTGGCCGCCGCAATCGCTGCCGCCGCAATGGTTTCAAAGCCGCCCGTCGCCTCGATCGCAATCAGCGTCGGGGGCTGTATACGCAGCCGATCAACAAGCTCTTCCAGCCCTTTGCCGTCGCGCGAGACTACAAACGCCTCGTCGCTCGGCCGCACATGCACGTCCAGACGATCCTTCGATACGTCAATGCCGACATAGATCGCGTCCATCTTCACCCCTCCTTGCGCAACCGGGCTCGCGCTGCGGCCCAAGCGACTGTTCGGGTTCGATGGAACGACGGACGGGGCGCCATGCTGAGGTACGGGCTTCAAAGCCCTTGGATGAGCCGGTCTCCCGCCCGCCACCGCATCGGTCAATCTACCCGATGCAGCGATTCGCGACTTACAAGGATGAGGGAAACAATGGCTACCGCTCGCCCTGCAGCGCGCTTTCGTGCCAGCGGCGCAGCGCCAGATAATTGACCAGCGCCAGCGCATAAAAGATCACGATGCCGGTGACGGAGAGCAGGATCAGTGCGGCAAACATGCGGGGAATGTTGAGACGATATCCGGATTCGGTGATGCGGAAGGCGAGCCCGGAGCCGGCGCCGGCAGAGCCCGCGGCGATCTCGGCGGCGACCGCGCCGACCAGCGACAGCCCGCCGGCGATGCGCAGGCCGGCCAACATATAGGGCAGCGCCGACGGCAGCTTCAGATTCCACAACACCTTGAGCCGCGAGGCGCCATAGAGCGCAAACAGGTCGCCGAGATTGCGGTCGACCGAGTTGAGCCCGAGCGTGGTGTTGGCCAGCACCGGAAAGAACGCCACGATCCAGGCGCAGACCAGAACCGCGGTCGGCTGCTGCAGATAGACCAGGAGCAGCGGCGCGATGGCGATCACCGGCGTGACCTGCAGGATGACGGCGTACGGATAAAGCGAATACTCGATCAGGCGCGACTGGTTGAACAAAACGGCGAGCCCGACGCCGCCGGCGGCAGCGAGTAAAAAGCCTTCCACTGTCGTGGTCAGCGTCACCAGCAGCGATTGCCCCAACAGGCTCCAGTCGGCGAGCAGCGTGCGCCAGACCAGAACAGGGTCGGGCAGCACGTAGGGCGGAATGTGCCAGGCGCGCACCACCGCTTCCCAGATCGCAAGCCCGAGCGCCAGCACCACGACCGGCAATACGACGCGCAGCACGCGGTCGCGCCGCTCGCGGGGCGAGGCGGCCGGACTCATCGGCCGCCTCCCGCCACGGCGCGGCCGAGCGCGTCGGAGGCGCGGCGGCACTGGCCGGCATATTCAGCGGAGGTGCGAAACTCGCGGCCGCGCGGATACGGCGCATCGCCGGCAAGCTCGGTGACGATGCGGCCGGGCCGCGGCGACATCACGGCGATGCGGCTCGACAGATAGACCGACTCGAACACCGAATGGGTGACGAACACGATGGTCATGCGCAGCGCCTGCCACATCTGCAACAGGTCGTCATTGAGCGCAAAGCGCGTGATTTCGTCGAGCGCGGCGAACGGCTCGTCCATCAACAGCAGCTCCGGCTCGGTGACAAGCGCACGCGCGATCGAGACGCGCATGCGCATGCCGCCGGACAATTCGCGCGGATAGGCGCCGGCGAACGCCACAAGCCCGACGCGCTCAAGCGCGGCTTCGACGCGGGCCGCGGCCTCGCCGCCGCGTGCGCCGGCAAGCTTGAGCGGCAGCCGCACGTTGTCGCGCACGTTGGCCCACGGCATCAGTGTCGGCTCCTGGAACACGAAACCGATGCGGCTGCGGCGCTCGGTTTTGTCGGTCCGCTCGACCCATTCGACCGCGCCGGCGGTTGGTTCGCTCAAACCGGCGACGATGCGCAGCGCCGTGGATTTGCCGCAGCCGGATGGGCCGAGCAGCGACACGAACTCGCCCTGCCGCACCTCGAAATCGAGCCCGGCAAGCGCCTGGGTGCCGTTCGGAAACGTCTTCGCCACGCCGCGCAGCGCCACGAGCATGGCAGACGAACGCGACGCGGGGGCGGACGATTGCAACATTTCACTTCTCGGCCTTTGCGACCGCGGCACGCACATAAATTCGCCACCGGCCGGCGCGCTCTTCAGCTAATCGGTAATCGGGACTTGCCGCAAACGGATCATTGGCCCAGGCGCCGTCTTGTGGCACCAACATGACGACATCGCATCGATAGAGTCCGGCGATATCTTGGACATCGTCCGGCGTGCCGCTGCCGGCAAAGACTTGGACGAATTGCTGATTGATGGCTTCGCGCCGCGCCGCCGGCAGCGGCGCGAAGGCAAGCGCCAATTCACGGCCGCCAAAACACGAGCTGCGGTCGGCGAGCAGCGCCCATGACATGTTGGCCGGCCACGGCGTCATGTCCTTCAGGTAGAGCGGATTATTGGCGACGCGTGCGGTTGCCCCGGCGTAGCGGCGCACCGCCGCCCACAGCTGCGGCGCTTGCGCAAACAGTTTGCCGTCCGAAACCGCGCGGCCGGCGAGATTGGAGCGGATCATCTTGGCCGTATCGGGCAAGCTCAGAAC
>JASHXZ010000838.1 GCA_030043285.1 Xanthobacteraceae bacterium
GCCGCGTCACGGATGAGTCATGAAAAGCCACCGGCAGACGCGACGCGCCACGGCGCCCGCGCGCAGTCGTCAGCCGACTTTGATCGTGATGTTGATCGTGGTGCCCGCCGGCGCCGTCACCGCGACTTCCTTCGCGGCCGGAGCCGGCAACGCGGCGGCAGCTGCCCGACGTTTCCTTGCGCGTAACGCCGTCGGCGCAGGCACCGGCGGGTAGTAGCAGCTCTGCCACCATGAACACGTCTGCGGCGGCAGCGTCGGATCGAGCGCGTGCAGATAAGTGTAGATCGAATGGTAGCATTCCGGCCAAATTTCCGTCCACTCGTAAGAGTCGAAGTCATACTCGGTCTGGATATGCTGCCAAGTATAAAGCGGCGTATTAAACGGCGTCTTGGGTATGATATCCATGTCGTTGACGATCCGCCACGAGGGGATACCAAGCGAGTCGAAATTCGAGGCAAAGCCCGGGTCGCCGACGCACGGTGAGGCAAGCGTGCAAAGAAGCGGCGTCTGAAACTTGTGTTTGACAGAATTGTCCGCCACACACAGCGTCGCCAGCGCGCTACCGAGGCTGTGCCCTACGACCGTAACCGACGCATTGACGAGCGGCGCGGGGGTCGCTTGGCCTGGCGGCGTGCTTCTGGCAGCGCGGAGTTTTATCGCCGCCGCTACCTGGTCGACGAGTGAGCCGGCCGCTTCGAGCGATGCGGACGGCGACCGCCCGTCGGTATCCAGCGGGATGACCCGCATGGTCTGATAGATCGTGTAGAAGCCGGTGCCGACATAGGCGGGCTGGTGACCGAAGTTCGGCATCTGCGTTTGCGTCAACGAACGGAAATCATCCCACCACTCCTCGCTATCGCTGGTGCCGCGAATAGCGAGCACATAGTCGGTGGCGTTTTCAGGGCTCTGCGCAAGCAGGCCGTAGAACTCGTAGGGGCCTTCCTCGAAGAAGAAGTCCTTCATCTGCACCCATGCCACAAACTGATAGTTTCCAGGCAACGGGGACGGAAATGGCGGCAACGGGTCGTGCTCACCATTCTCATTAGTACTGTCATACATATCGTAGGCGGTGCTGACCAACTGACCGTACAAGGCGGCCAGCTGCTGTTCGTTGGGCGGAAGAGGATTGTTCCAATTGACGGCCATGGTCGACCTCACTTTTGCCGGGGCGCAATGCGGAAGGGGCAGTCAGAGGGCGTGGACGAGGGACGCGACTATAGGATGCGTGAGTTCAACCGTCTACCTTCCGGCGACCCTGCATCAGCGCATTTGCCGGCCGCCCCGCCGCGGGCCCGTATCGGTGACGCCGAGGTGCCGCTCCAGCGCGGCGCGGTCGGCGGCGAGCGTGGCGCTGGCGGCGGCGTGCACGATGGCGCCGCGTTCCAGGATGATGGCGCGATCGGTGACGCCGAGGATTTTTTTGGCGTTCTGCTCGACCAGAATGGCGGACGTGCCTTCGTCGCGGATGACGCGGCGCAGCGCCGCCAACAGCTCGTCGACCAGGATCGGCGCCAGGCCTTCGAGCGGCTCGTCGAGCAGCATCACGCGCGGATTGAGCACCAGCGCCCGGCCGACCGCAAGCATCTGCTGCTCGCCACCGGAGAGTTGGTTGCCGAGATTTTGCCGCCGCTCGGCGAGCCGCGGAAACAGCGCATAGACTTTATCGGTGGTCCAGCGTCCCGCCCGCGCCACGGCGGTGAGGTTCTCGTGCACGGTGAGTGATTTGAAGATGTTGCGTTCCTGCGGCACCCAGCCGATGCCGACATGGGCGCGCTGGTCGGGGCGCAGCGTTGCGATCTCGGCGCCGTCGAGCGCGATCCTGCCGCCGAAATAACGGGTGACGCCGACGATCGAGTTGATCAGCGTCGTCTTGCCCATGCCGTTGCGGCCAAGGAGCGCCAGCGCTTCGCCCTCGCGCAGCGACAGCGACACGTCGGCCAGCACCACCGCCTCGCCATAGCCGGCGCGGAGCTGCTCGATGGCAAGCAGATCAGGCATCGAGCTCCTCGCCGAGATAGACTGCCTTGACCCGAGGATCGCGCGCCACCTCGTCGGGCGCGCCGTCGACGAACAGCGCGCCGTTGACCAGCACCGAGATGCGATCGGCGAACGAGAACACCAGATCCATGTCGTGCTCGATCAACAGCACGGTGACGTCGGCCGGCAAGGCCGCGATGGTGGCAAGGAGCTCGTGGCGCTCGGCCTCCGGCACGCCGGCGGCCGGCTCGTCAAGCAGCAGCACGCGCGGCCGGCAGGCGAAGGCAAGCGCGATCTCGAGCAGCCGCTGCTTGCCGTAGGGCAGGATCGCGGTGCGTTCGTGCATGACATCGGCGAGGCGGAAGCGTTCGACGATCTCGGCCGTCTCGTCGGCGACCGCGCCCTTGCGGCCGACCAGCCGCCAGCAATCGAAGCCGAACCCGAGCCGCTCGGACACCGCGAGCGCGATCGTTTCGAGCGGGGTGAGATCGAGGAACAGCGCATTGATCTGGAACGTGCGTGCCATGCCGAGCCGCACGCGCTGATGTGGATTGAGCGCGGTGATGTCGCGGCCATCGAGCAGAATGCGGCCGGCGGTCGGCTTGAGCACGCCGCTTAGGAGGTTGATCACCGTGGTCTTGCCGGCGCCGTTTGGCCCGATCAGCGCGTGGCGCGCGCCTTTTTGGATGGCGAGCGTCACGTCGGCCGCCGCCACGATGCCGCCGAAGCGTTTTTCAAGACCGATGGTTTCGAGGATCGGCATGCTTTCAGCTCCGATCCGGCGCGGCGCCGCCGAGCGCTGGCCGCCGCCGTGTCATGACCCGCGCAAAAAGCCGCGCGTGCGCGGCGCGCACCGCTTGGTGCCAGGCCGCCATGCGGTCGCGGCCGACCAACACGATGACCACAAGCAGGAGCCCGATCCAGAACTGCCAGTATTGCGGGGTGAGCGTCGCGATCCAGTCCTGCATGAACTTGTAGATCACGGCGCCGATCAGGCCGCCGTAGAGGTAGCCGGTGCCGCCGATGATCAGCACCAGCAACAGATCGGCC
>JASHXZ010000839.1 GCA_030043285.1 Xanthobacteraceae bacterium
CGCCCCCGCTCAGGATCGATGATCAATCATCGCACCATGACGGCGGCCATGATCGACAGCCGCGATTTTCTCGCCGCCAAGCGCCGTGCCGAAACCGAGGTCTTGCTGCCGACCGGTCCCAAGATCGCCTTCACGGGCGGCCTCGACTTCAACGATCATCGCGCCATCTGGGACACGCTCGACAAAGTCCGCGCCAAGCACCCCGACATGGTGCTGCTGCACGGCGGCAGCCCGAAGGGCGCCGAGCGCATCGCCGCCTGCTGGGCCCATAACCGCACGGTCCCCCAGATCGCCTTCAAGCCCGATTGGGCGCGCTACGCCAAGGCGGCGCCATTCAAGCGCAATGACCAGATCCTCGAGGTGCTTCCGATCGGCGTCATCGTCTTCCCAGGCTCCGGCATCTCGGCCAACCTGGCCGACAAGGCCCGCAGACTCGGCATCCCGGTATGGCGGTCCGGCGGCGCCTAAGCGCTGCCGCTGTACCTGACGCAATTGCCGAACGTGACTTGCCGCCCTGGCGACGGCGGTTATCGCGCGCTGCACTTCCATCACGGCTACGTCGCCTGACATGGATTCCTAAGACGAACGAAATGCGCTAATCTCATGCTGCGCCGTGGTGGTGGTGGGAGGCGCAATCCGTCAACCTATGCGGAGCCCCACCACCATGATCATCATCGGCATCGTTCTCAGCTTTGTTGGCCTCGCTTATGTCTGCTGGCTCATCTTTGCGCTGGCAGTCTATGCACTTCCTTTGTTCGCCGGCGTCACCGCGGGACTTGCCGCCTATCACAGCGGTTCGGGAGCAATCGCAGCGGTTACAGTTGCTGCAATTATAAGCGTCATCGTCCTGTTTGTTGGACAGGTCGCTTTTAGGAGGTTGCAATCGACGCCTGCTCGCGCAGCAATCGCGCTCGTGTTCGCCATTCCGGCCGCCGTTGCGGGCTATCATGCGGCACATGGGCTCTCCCTACTCATCGTACCCGTTGAAGCTTGGCGGGAAGCCATGGGAATCGCCGGCGCAATCATGGTCGCGGCGATCGCGTTGGCACGCATAACTCTGTCTGCCCCGAACGATGCGGGCCGGGCATTGCCGCTCGCGTGAGGCCACTCACCTCCCTGACGGACGCGGACCAGACAGATTGCGGCATCATGCCTCGCGTCGAGTGGGCTTGATGCGAATCCGATCGTTGCGTCCTGATCCAGCACGTTTTGTTGCCGCGCTTGCCGGCAAGCCACGCCACGACCTCGGTTGACCAGACACCGCGATGCGGGTGCGCTCTCGGACGTTTGGACGGCGACGAGGGGACTGCCCATCTCTACGCTAGCGTTTCTTTTTCTTCGCCCGATCGACGTGGCCTCTTGTGCGGATCGCGCGATATCCGCCACGTGTTCTCCTTGATGGCTGTCGGACCCAGGCGGACCACGCCGCCTCTGATGGCTCGATCTGGCCGAAGGACGGCTGCGCCTCGATCGCCTGTGCCGCAACGGCGGCGGCGAGACTTTCTTCCCCTGGGCTACGCCCATTCCTCGCGAGGCAAGAAAGTCTCTCCGCCGCCATCCTCCGCTGCGCTCCGGCCCAAGTGGGTGCGTCGTCGATCGCCTTCGGCCTGCAGATCGCCATCGAGGCCGCGATGGTCGCGGGCTCGAACAGCCAAGGAGAAGTCACATGGCAAATATCGGCACCTTCAAGAAGTCCGGCCACGAGTTCCAGGGCGAGATCGTCACGCTGAGCCTGCAGAGCAGGGGCGTCCGCATCGTCCCCGATGCCAACCGGGCAAGCGACAACGCCCCCAGCCATCGGGTCTACGTCGGTCGCGCCGAGATCGGCGCCGCCTGGTCGAAGCGCTCCAACGAAGACCGCGACTACCTCTCGGTCAAGCTTGACGATCCGAGCTTCACCGCGCCGATCTACGCCAACCTCGTCGAGGACGGCGATGCGTTCACCCTGATCTGGTCCCGCGGCCGCAAGCGGAACGGCGACTGAGCCGAAGCGAGCGGCAAGCCCCCGCCCGGTCGATCCGGGCGGGGATTTTTCGTGGCGGTCTCGCCAACGCTGAGTTGAATGCGCAAACCAGCAACCTAGGACCGGCGCGACCGCTGCTTCGGCGGCCGTTCAAGCAGCGTGCTTGCTTCGACACTCAACACCGTTGCAAGCTTGTCGACCATGTCGATCGTTGCGCCGTACACGCCTCGTTCCAAGGCGCTGATGTAAGTGCGATCGACCTCTGCCTCATGGGCAAGCGCCTCCTGAGACAATCCCTTGTCGTGCCGAGCCTTCCGCAGATTGCGGGCGAAGACCTCTCGAATCCCCATGCCCGAGAGGCGACCGCCTTGTGGTGCATTTCACCACGGAGTATCCTCGACAATCGACAGGGAAGCGATGATGCCCGCCGCTTGCGCCGTTAACGCTTCGCCTGGCGTGCGTTCCCCTGTTGCGAGAATGATGGTGGGAGCTACAGCCCCCGGGAGGTTGTGCTCTCGCAGAAGATGTGTATCGTTATTGCTCAATCGTATTCCGGGCGATCATCTAGGTCACTTATTTGGCACGCAGAACGCCACATGGCCCAAGCTCCGCTCGATCCGCCCGTTGCTGACGTTGCGCCCCAAGTGGAGACCTTGACCCCTTACGACCAGGAACACCTTATCACCTATGCGCGGCTCCTTGATGCCGAGGCCGAGAGCGCCGATTGGACCGAGGTAGTTCGCCTAGTGTTGCATATCGATCCCACGGCAGAGCCGGCGCGGGCGCGCCGAGCTTGGGATAGCCACTTGGCCCGCGCCCGGTGGATGACCGAACACGGTTACCGACACCTGTTGCGCGGCGACGTTCCGAATTGAGATCGAAGGCGCGGCATCCGAGCCGGCAGCATGACCGCTATGCACGTTCGGGCGAGCGACCTTTCAAGTCCTACGATGGGTTCTCTACGGGTCTGACTTGTCGAGCATAAAAATCCAAATTGTTTGGCTAGCGTAATTTTCCTTCTTGCGAAGTTCCAGATTCGCAAAACCTTCATCGAACCGTGTGGTGCCGGCGGGAACAATACTGCCTTGAGATTTTTGTCGCAATGCACACACGCATGGGACGAAGCCCATGCACCGCCGCTTTCGGCACGCCGATTCGCCGTAAGCTCCTACCTCACAAGGGCGAGGACATCCGCTACATCACGGGTCGCTTGGAATTGTAAGATGGCACCGGCTGCGAACTGGCGGTCTGTCACGCGATATGAGTACCTGACGCGTCTCGACCGGCCAGGATTCGCCTGGGAATTCCTCCGTCGTAACGCTGCCTATCAGGACGATTACAACAGATTAGAACGTGAGGCCGCCTCCGACGCTGACTCTGAGGCCAGTTCGCGCCTCGTTCAGCGTTGGGGGCTTTCCTTTCGCGGTCGATCCACAACTCACCGCCGCAGAGACGACCATATTCTGGCGCCCGGATGTTCTGCCCACGGTGATTCCGTTGGTTCCAACGAGCATCGAGGGCGCTCGCCCGCTCGCCATCGACGACCTTTACGCCCGAACTGTCGAACGCGTCAGTGCCAGTGGACACTATGTCGTCGTTCACCTCGACAGCGGCGATCTGCGTCTTTTATTGACTGGGCCGGCAGACCAGCCGCTAGCTGCAGCCCTGCCTCTTAACGACGATCTGCCGATCCGCGCCACCGCAGCGCTGCGGCTATGGGCGCGAATGGCCGAGCGGCCGAACCAGCAAGAAGGACCGCCGGCGCTTACCCGACAACGCCGTGATCGCCTGGTTCTGATGGTGCGCGCGCTTGATGGCCATCTTGCCGAAGCCTCGTATCGCGATATTGCCGAAGCCTTGTTCGGCGTGCGCCGCATCGAGCGCGACACCTGGAAAACCAGTTCGCTGCGTGACCAAACCATTCGCCTGGTCAGAGGCAGCGTCGCGTTGATGCGCGCCGGCTACCGCAGACTGCTGCGCGGCCGCTGATCTCCAATCACAGGACCGCGCGAGCCGCCCGCGGCCCCCAGGGTGGCGAATTGATCATCACCGTCTTCACCATCCCCCTTCACGGCCATGCTCCGCCACAGTGATCGGCGACTCGCCGCCGAACGCCGGCGGCATCTGCAGCACCCGGAGGTTCGCTCATGCCCGACCCGTTGGCCGGCTTGCCGCCACGCTTTCTGCGCACGCCCGAGGCCGCGCGCTTTCTGGGACTTTCTGGCCGCACGCTCGAGAAGCACCGCACCTACGGCACCGGACCGAAATACCGGAAGATCGGCGGCCGCGTGGTCTATGCGCTCGATGACCTGAAAGCCTGGGCCGATCTGGGCGCCAAGACTTCGACGTCCGATCCGGGGGCAGGGACCGTCTTTCCGGCCAAGCGTATCGCGGGCGCGGCCACAAGCCGGCCGTCTGGTCGTTGATCCAACTCGCACGACGCGACGAAGAGATTCCCGTGGCCGATCCGTCTCTACGTCGCTCCAAACGACACGGCGTTCAAGCCTCTTCATCAGGCATGCCGCGCGACTCAATTCCTGCACCCGAGCAGACGGATGGTGAGCTCACTCATGTCGAACTGACCTTCCTCGAAAAGCGCGTCGAAAACTGGATTCGCTTCGGCCGAATTGCACAGAAACACGTCATCGATCCGCAGCGG
>JASHXZ010000840.1 GCA_030043285.1 Xanthobacteraceae bacterium
TGGTCGTCTTTGCTCGCATTTGTTTGGCGCATCGCCGTCCATCTCGTCAGTACAGAGCATGCGGGATGCTAGAGCAAATTCGCGGGCGATGACAGGAAGGGCCGGTTCAAGCCTCGCCGGAGGTCTCGAACATCACGGCATCCATGGCCTCGCGCGCCGGCTTTCCGGCCCAGACGACGAACTGGAAGGCCGGGAAATAGCGCTCGCACGAATCGAGCGCGCTGCCCAGCACCGCCTCGCATTGCCGGTCCGACGCGGCGACGCCGCCGGCCAGCACGAGCGCGTGGCGGAACATTACCACGCCGTTCTGCAGCCATACGTCGAAATGCCCGATCCACATTTGCTCGTTGATCGAGGCGACCAGCGATTGCACTTCGGCAAGCCGCGGCTCCGGCACCTTCATGTCGAAGGCGCAGGCCACGTGCAGCGCTTCGATGTCGTTCATCCAGGTGAAGGAAATCTGGTAGTTGGTCCAGCGCCCGGTCACGTGGAGCGCAATCTCGTCCTCGCCGGCGCGCTCGAACGCCCAGTGATTGGTGGCGGCCATGCGCTCAACCACTTCAAGAGGGCTCGTTCTCTCGTCGCGCGCAAGTTCGATAATGGACATGACGCCTCCACGACTTCGAGGGGTGGAAATGCGCACGCCACTGGACTTTGCCGAGCCCCGGGGCTGCGATTTGACGCAGGGACAAGTGCTGCCCGCAAGTTGACCCGAGGCCGCGAATCAGCCGGCCCGCCGACTATAGTCGTTCGGATTCCGCCCGCCAATTCGGCTCCCGCGTCCGCCCCGCGCAGCCGTTATTTGCTTCATGAAGTGATTTGCCCGCGCCGCACAATGCGGCCGGTGACTCCGTCCACAGGCGATCCTGCGACAAGTTGACTCGGGGGCCGGCCGCGCACGAACGGCCCGGTTCCCGGCTCCGCTGCGGTGCGCATAAAGCAATCGTTAACAAATAGTTAATGGGTTAGTCGAACAGACTCGACACCGACTCCTCGGCGGCGGTGCGGCTGATCGCTTCGCCGATCAGAGGAGCGATCGACAGCACGCGGATATTATCCGCCTCGGCGACCGCCTTGGTCGGCTGGATCGAATCGGTGATGACCAGTTCCTTCAGACACGAACCGCTGACGCGCGTCACCGCCTTGCCGGACAGCACGCCGTGGGTGATGTAGGCGTAGACGGAGTCCGCGCCCTTCTCCAACAGCGCCTCGGCGGCATTGATCAGCGTGCCGCCGGAATCGACGATGTCGTCGACCAGGACGCAAATGCCGCCGTCGACCTTGCCGATGACATTGGCGACTTCGGACTCGCCCGGCCGCTCGCGGCGCTTGTCGATGATGGCAAGCGGTGCATCGATGCGCTTGGCAAGGCCCCGCGCGCGCACCACGCCGCCGACGTCCGGCGACACGACGATGACCTTGCCGAGCTCGAAGCGCTCCCTGATGTCGCGCATCATGACCGGCGCGGCGAACAGATTGTCGGTCGGAATGTCGAAGAAGCCCTGAATCTGTCCGGCGTGCAGATCGAGCGTGAGCACCCGGTCGGCGCCGGCATGGGCGATCAGGTTGGCGACGAGCTTGGCGGAGATCGGCGTGCGCGGCCCGACCTTGCGATCCTGTCGGGCATAGCCGTAGTACGGGATCACCGCCGTGATGCGCCGCGCCGATGCGCGCCGCAGCGCGTCGATGATGATCAGCAATTCCATCAGATGGTCGTTGGCCGGGAACGACGTCGATTGAATCACGAACACGTCGGCGCCGCGGACGTTTTCCTGAATCTCGACGAAGACTTCCATGTCCGCAAAGCGGCGCACCACCGCCTTGGTCAGCGGGATGCCCAGATATTTGCCGATTGCCGCCGCCAGCACCGGGTTGGAATTGCCGGTGACGAGCTTCATCGTGCCGTTATTGCCGGCATGACGTTGGCTGGTGCCGGCCATGGCTTTCTCCCGCGGCGCTTTGGGCTTCACGCGGTCCTGATACAAGCCGAGTGCGAGGCTGGCAATATGAATCCGGGCCTTGTCCCCGCGCCCTTTTTCTTAAGGTTTTCAAGCGATTGCCGGTGGCCTGGGAGGCAGTGAACGGCGCATAGCGAATGGCGAATAGGGAACGACATGCGAAACTTCCATTCGCCATTCGCCACTCGCTATTCGCCCGCTAACCCACTCGCCATTCACTATTCGCCCACCAACGCAATGGCATTGATGTGCCGCCCGTAGTCGGCCTCACCCCGGTGGGTGGCGCGGCGATAACTAAAAAACAGCTCCGGATCCCCATAGGTGCAAGCATCGAGGTCTTCGATCCGGTCTACTCCGGCGCGGCGGAGCCGCGCCGCGATGTAACCGGCCAGATCGAACATGGCGTGCCCGGGCCGCGCCGCCGGCGCGAAGAACGGCTTGGCGGCGGGGTCCTCGGCGGCGAAGCGCTCGATCAGGTCGGGCCCGACTTCGTAATGGCGCTGGCGGATCATCGGCCCGAGCGCGGCGCGGATTTGGCCACGGGCGGCGCCGAGCCCCTGCATGGCCGCGACCGTGGCCTCGATGATACCGCCGAGCGCGCCGCGCCAGCCGGCGTGGGCCGCGCCGATCACGGCCGCCTGCGGCTCGGCAAACAGAACCGGGCCGCAATCGGCCGTGGTCACGCCGATGGCGAGCTCGCGCGTGCGCGTGACCATGCCGTCAGCCCGCGGCCGCCGCCCGGCCGGCCACGGCTCAGTGACGACGATCACCTGCGGCGAGTGAATCTGAAACGCGCTGACGAGACACTCCGCCTCGACGCCCAAAGCTGTCGCCATACGGGCGCGATTCTTTTCCACGTTGCCGCCGTCATCGGCCGAACCGATACCGCCGTTGAGGCTGGCATAGAGTCCGGTCGAGACGCCGCCTTGGCGGGTGAAGAACGCATGGCGTATGCCCGCAACGGCGAGCGTTGGCGCCGTGAGCATCATGAGGTCTCGAACCCGGGAAGCTCGCGAAGTCTTGGATCGGCGATGGCCATGACCTTGCACAGCTCGCCCATGCCGCGCGGCCCGCTCGCGGTCAGCCGCGACAGCCCCTGGTCGATTTCGGTACCCTTGCCGTAAGGCGCGTGCGCCTTGAGAGCCGAGGCGCGTTTATCGATGCCGAGCCGCCGCAGCCAATCGCGTTGCGCCACCGGACCGTGGCTGCGGCCGCCGATGCTTTCGGCAGCCTGCGCCAGCGCTTGGAAGTCGACATGCGCCGTCAAGTCGACCGCGCCGGGCGAGCGCAACGGGTCGACGAAGGTGTGCCCGGAGACCGCCTGCAATGTCTCGCCCAACCCGTACCAGGCGTGGCCATAGTCGATGATCAGCGCCGCGCCATCGTCACGTACGCGGCGGCCGATCTCGAGCATCGCAGTATCGGAGCGCCATTCGTAGATCGAGCCCGTCGGCGCCTGACGCAGGCCGCTCGGCAACGTCGCCTCGAAATGCAATAGCGGCTCGCGCATCGCACCGATCGCCAGCGCGCCATCAGCGCCGACGATGACGCCGCGCTCGTGCCAGCCGTCGCTTTGCTTGACGGCCTGATGGATCGGCAGCGCGTCGACGAATTCGTTGGCGACGATCAGGCACGGCCCGGCCGGGACTTGCTCCAGCGTGGTGTGCCAAAGCGTCGGCACGCCCAGCGGTTCGAGCCGGCGCTCCTGGACTTTCTGCAACGCCGGGCTGATCTCGACCAGATGCAGCACGATGGCGGCGTGAAAGCCCGGCACCATCTTGGCCGCGCGCAGCGCGTCGATCAGCATGGTGCCGCGGCCCGGGCCGAGCTCGATCAAT
>JASHXZ010000841.1 GCA_030043285.1 Xanthobacteraceae bacterium
ACAGCCGGGTCAAAGGTTTCGTTTATGTCGCTCTGCTGCAGGCGGTAAGAACCGCCGGCTTGCCATGCGAGGTGATGCCGGACGGGCCGGGCGTACGAATTGACGACCATACGGTCTACGAGCCGGATGCCTTGGTCTTCTGCGGCGGCGCCCCGCCCCCCAGTTCGATGCTAATTCCAAATCCAGTGATTTTGGTCGAGGTGTTGTCTCCGACGACCCGTCATCACGACACCAGTGCCAAGCTAATCGGTTATTTCAAATTGCCCAGCGTTGCACATTACCTCGTCATCGATCCCGAGGCTCGCACGGTGACCCATCATAGCCGCAACCAGATACCGAACCTGCTGAGCGCCGGACCGCTGCGGCTCGATCCGCCCGGGCTTGATCTCGCGGTCGAGGATCTGCTCGGCCCGGCGTAAACGCGCTTGCGCCGTCACTTGCGCACGAGCGCAGCTGCCTCGTCCGCCGATAGCTCGGCCAGCGCCGTCTCGAAATCCTTGGCTTCGCGGAAATTGCGGTAGACCGAGGCGAAGCGCACGTAGGCGACGTCGTCGAGCTCGCGCAAGTGCGCCATCACGGTCTCGCCGATCGCCTCCGACGACACTTCGCTCTCGCCGAGGCTCTCCAATTCGCGCACGATCTTCGACACGAGCTGGTCGATGCGCTCCGGCTCGACCGGGCGTTTGCGCAACGCGATCTGCACCGAGCGAAGCAGCTTGTCGCGATCGAACGGCACGCGCCGGCCATTGCGTTTGATGACGATCAGCTCGCGCAGTTGCACGCGCTCAAAAGTCGTGAAGCGGAAGTTGCAGGAGAGGCAGACGCGGCGGCGGCGGATGACGGAGGAGTCCTCGGTCGGCCGCGAATCCTTGACCTGGGTATCGAGGCTTCCACAGCTTGGACAACGCATCCCCTGCCCTCGTTCGCTCGCCCTGCCGTTCAGCCTTCGTAGATCGGAAAACGGTCGACTAGCCGGTCGACTTTTTCACGCACTGCGGCCTCCGCCGCGGCATCCTCGTCGGCGCCTTTTTGCGACAGCGCATCAACCACCTCGGTGATCCAGTCGCCAATCTGCCTGAATTCGGCAATGCCAAAGCCGCGGGTCGTGCCGGCCGGCGTGCCAAGCCGCACGCCCGAGGTGACGGTTGGCTTTTCCGGGTCGAACGGAATACCGTTCTTGTTGCAGGTGATGCGGGCGCGGCCGAGCGCGGCCTCGGCCACTTTGCCGGTCAGGCGCTTCTTGCGCAGGTCGACCAGCATCAGATGCGTATCGGTGCCACCGGACACGATGTCGAAGCCGCGCGCCTTCAAGGTCTCGGCCAAAGCCTTGGCGTTCTCGACCACGTTCCGGGCGTAGGTTCGAAACGACGGCCGCAGCGCCTCGCCGAACGCCACCGCCTTGGCGGCAATCACATGCATCAGCGGACCGCCCTGCATGCCCGGGAACACGGCGGAATTGAGCTTTTTGGCCAGCTCCTCGTCGTCGCTCAGGATGGCGCCGCCGCGCGGGCCGCGCAGCGTCTTGTGCGTCGTGGTCGTCACCACATGGGCGTAAGGGAATGGGCTCGGATGGACGCCGCCGGCAACCAGCCCGGCGAAATGCGCCATGTCGACCATGAGGTAGGCGCCCACCTCATCGGCGATCTCGCGAAAGCGCCGAAAATCGATGATACGCGGATAGGCCGAGCCACCGGCGATGATCACTTTCGGGCGATGCGCGTGGGCGAGTTTTTGCACCTCGTCCATGTCGATCACATGGTCGTCCCGCCGCACGCCGTACGGCACGACCTTGAACCAGCGGCCCGACAGGTTGACCGGCGAGCCGTGGGTAAGATGGCCGCCGGCGGCGAGGTTGAGCCCCATGAACGTGTCGCCGGGCTGCATCAGCGCCATGAAGACTTCGGCATTGGCGGAGGCACCGGAGTGCGGCTGCACGTTGGCGAACCGGCAGCCGAACAGCTTTGTCACGCGCTCGATGGCGAACCGCTCGGCAACGTCGACGAACTGGCAGCCGCCATAATAGCGCCGGCCGGGCAAGCCTTCGGCGTACTTGTTGGTGAGGACGGAGCCCTGCGCCTCGAGCACGGCGCGGCTGACGATATTCTCCGAGGCGATCAACTCGATGTCATCGCGCTGGCGGCCGAGCTCACGCCGAACCGCATCGGCGATTTCCGGGTCGCCTTCGGCGAGGGTCGCGGTGAAAAAGCCTTCGTCCGTCAACTGCTTCGCACTATGGGGTGCCGACATTCCTTGCTCCTGGCCGCCCAACGCGTGCCGCGGTGATACACCGGCCCTATGCACGATACCAGTCGGCCGGCGCAACAGCTTGAGAATTTCCACCGGCGACGCCGCTATATTTAGGTCACCGGACAATGGGTCGGGAGGCGTCCGCGGCCCGGGTTCCCCGCCACGCTGAGATGGACCGCGCACGCGGCCGCCTCAGGGCCACGACCCAATATCATCAATCCAGCCGATACAGCGCCCGCGCGTTGCCGGAATAAATTTGCCGGCGCCGCTCCTCGCTCAGTTTTTGCGGGAGCGCCATGAACGGGTCGTCGAAATCCCAGTGCAGGTAATCCGACGAGAACAGGATGCGGTCGAAGCCGATCGCTTCCATGACCTCGACCAGATGCGCGGGATTTTCCGGCTCCTCCATCGGCTGGGTCGTCACCCAGAAATGCTGGCGCAGATACTCTGACGGCGGCCGCGGCACATGCGGCAGCCCGCTCTTCATGCGCGCCCAATTGCGGTCGAGTCGATGGCCGAGCGCCGGCAGCCAGCCAAAACCCCCTTCGATGAAGACGAATTTCAGCGTGGGAAAATGCCCGAACACGCCCTCCATGATCAGGCTCGTCACCTGCGCCTGGCAGGCCGAGGCGTGCTCGGTCATCTCTTCCACATAGAATGACGGCCAGCCGGTGTTGCTCACCGCGCGGCCGCTATAGCCGAATACGTGCACGCCGACCGGCAGGCCGGCCTCGCAGGCCGCCTCGTAGATCGGCCAGTAGCGGCGGCGGCCCATCAGGTCGGCGGTACGGGTCAGCATCAGCACGTGCGCGAAGCGGCGGTCGCCGGCGCGCTTGCGGATTTCCTGGCGCGACGCATCGGCGTCCTCGTAGGGCACGATCAGCGATGCTTTGAGCCGCGGATCGAGCTTATTCCAGTGATTGAGCTGATACTCGTTGGCGGCGAACGCCAGCGCCGCGGAAAACTCGTCGTTCTGCTCGCCCTGCCCCGACGGCGACAGCGGGTTCATCACGCCGTATTCGATGCCGTAGCAATCGAGGTGCTGCTGACGCATGAACTCGTAATTGCTCGCCGGCAGGCCGCCGTCCGGCGGCCACGCATCGCGGCGCGAAGCGAGCGGCTGGCCCTTGGGATACGGAAAGCCCTTGACGTAGCCGTGGTGCGAGCGCTGCCCATAGGTCTGGGCATAATCCCACCAGCGATTGCTCAAGTAAGGCCGCAAATCCTCGAGCGAGCTTTTCGGATGAATGTCGCAGTCGATGATTTTAAGCTTCGTCGCGCCTTTCGCGGCGGCGCTACGCTCGACCTGTCGCGCTTCGATGTTCACGGCGCTTCCTCCTTCTTCAGGGAGGGAAAATCGTTGACTCAAATGTAATGTAGCGCGGATCGAGCGCCAGCGAAATATGGGGCCGCTATGCCGAACGCGTTGACCCGGGACCGCGTCAAACCGGCTGCGAACCTAAAGCCAGCTTTGCGGCCTGCTTGGGGTTGAACAACAGGCTGCCCATCATGGCGCAGTTATGCGTGCAGTGGCACTCGCCGCGCTCGATGGAAGCGACCTGATCGCGGTAGGCCTGGCTCGCCATGATCTCCGCCCAGCTCTGGGTCTTCACGTTGCCGACCGCGTCGAGCATCTCGCACGACGACACGCGCCCGTCACCCATGACCACCATGTGGAACTTGCCGGCATAGCACGGCGTAACCTGCCGCTGCTCCCTGATCGTGCGCAACGACGTCGACCACAACAGCCGGTGATAGTTGCGCAGGATGCGGGCCGCCAGAAAGTTCTGGCCGTAATCGTAGGTGCCTAGAATGGCGAACATATCCGGCGCGATGCGCTCGAGCGCATCGAGCGGCGGCAAGCTCACCGAGCCATCCATCGGATCGCCGCGCAACAGAATGATCGAGTGGAAGTCGACGCCGCGCTCGCGCACGAGCCGCATCAACGGGATGACTTCGCCGATGTTGTGGTTGGTGACGCAGGTGTTGATCTTGACCGCGACGCCACCGATGGCGCGCACTTTCGCGTAGCAATCCCACACCTGCTGCCAGTTGTCGGGCTGCCCGCGCACCTTGGCGTGGGTTTCCGGCAGGCCATCGAGGCTGAACGAGACCGCGACTTCGGCCCGGGTTTCGGCCTTTATCCGTTCGAGCGCCGGAACCAGGAGGTCGGGCAGCGATCCATTGCTCGGGATCTGCACCACTTTGGCATCGAATGCGGCGACGATATCGGCCAGATCCTTGCGCAAGGACGGCTCGCCGCCGCCGATGTCCAGCCAAAACAGCGGCCCGATCTGGCGGGCGATCTCCTGGAACTGTGGCAGCTTCAGATCGCGCTTGGGGGAAAAATCGATGAAACAGTGTTCGCAACGGAAATTGCAGTGATTGGTCACGTGAATGATGAGATGCTGCAGGTTCCGCCGCAGCAGATAGGCGCCGAAAGCGCGCGCAAAATCCAAGCCGGCTGCTGCCATAGGCCGTTTCCGAACGTGACGTTGATCTTTGGGGCAGCGTTGCCCCGCCGCGCCTATTATCCTACCATAATTCCACCAAAGCAGTAAATTCGCGTGGCCGGGACGCGCACACAGCGGACTCGCAATCCAGTGCTCGATGCAACGATGTGGCAAGGAACGCCGCAATCGAGTGCGGTGATGGTCCCGTTCAAGGACGGCTTCGCCGCGCTTACGCACTGTCTTTCTTCCGTGCTCGCTGGATTGCCGGACGGCGCGCGCCTGATCGCGATCGATGACGGCAGCCGCAGCGACCCCACTTCGGATCCCCTGCTCGCACCGCTCTTGAAGCACCCCGCTTTGGTGCTGCTGCGCCACGGCCGCAATCGCGGCCCTGCAGCCGCCCGCAATACCGGCCTGCAATGGTGCTGGCAGAACGGCGTCGATACCGTCATCCTGCTCGACGCCGACTGCGTCGCACCGCCGCGTTTCGTGCAAGGCCACCTTGCGCACCATCGTGCTCACCGCAACGCTCTCGGCGTGGCCGGTGCGATCGAGGGACGCGCGGATGGGTTCTGGTCCCACTTAGACACCATGCTGTCCTGGTTCACCTCGGTGCCGAGGGACGACTGCAAAATCGATTTTCCCTATCACCCGCCGACCACGAATCTGAGCTTCAAGCTGGACCAGCGCAGTCGCGGGCCGCTTCGCTTTGAGGAACGATTGCGCACGGGCGAGGACGTCGCCTTGTTTCGGCGCATACGAGATGCTGGCGAGGTCGTACGCTTCACGTCGACGCCTTGCATCGTGCATTTCGACCGCAAGGGGTTTGCGACCGTTCTGCGCCATCAATATCGCTGGGGTCTCCACACTTTCCCGGTGCGCTCCAACGGCCTCGACAGGTCCATCGCCGCGCGGGTCGCTTTCGTGCTGGCATTCATTCCGTTCGCGCCGGCCTACGCTGCGCTGGGAACGTGGCTGACCATGCGGCTCTGGCTTCGCCATCGCCGCCGCGATTGGCCCTTTGTGCCGCTCGTCTATGTCGCCTACCTGATGAAGGCGACCGCTGTGGTCCACGGTACGATCGTACCGGGTGCCGCGCTTTATCCGCAGCATGATGCGGCTGCGGACGAGGATCTCAGGACGCAAGCGGCGGCCTGATCAAGCGTACTACGCCGCCTTTTTACGCCGCTTTCGGTTCGGCTTGCACCGCCCGTGGCGGCACGCTCGAGAACAATGAGCTGAGCCCTTCGGCCATCGTTGGATGGGCAAAATCCGCGTTGGCGAGTTTCGCATAGGAAAGCCCCGCCACCATTGCGGTGTGCACCGCGGCCATGACTTCACCCGCCGCGGCACCGATCATCGTGAAACCAAGGATGCGATCGTCGCTGTCGCTGACGACAGCTTTCATAAAACCTTGCCTCTGATCGGTCGCCTGCGCCCCAAGAACGGCGTCCATTGGGAGCGTTGCGACCCGCGCGATGATGCCTTGGCGCTCCGCTTCGCCTTCGCTGAGCCCGACGCGAGCGAGCGGCGGATCGGTGAACATGCAATAGGGAACCAGCCGGTCGCGGGTGCTGCGATTTCCTCCCGCCAGATTGTCTCGTACGATGCGAAAGTCGTCTTCGGAGATGTGGGTGAATTGTGGGCTGCCGGCGCATTCTCCGATCGCCCATACGTCGCGCGCACTTGTCTCCAATCGGCCGTTGACGCGAATGTAGCCGCGCCCGTCCAGCTCGACGCCGGCCTCCTGCAGCCCAATTCCGGCGGTATTCGGCACACGCCCGGCTGCGGCCAGGATGTCGCTACCATCAATGCTTTGCTCGCCCGAAGGCGTACGTGCGCGAAGCGTAAC
>JASHXZ010000842.1 GCA_030043285.1 Xanthobacteraceae bacterium
TATTGGCGCCGGCAAGCGCGCACGCGCCGGCGATGATCGACAGCAGCCAGGGATGGTCGGGTGCGAACACCGTCAGTTCGGTGACGCCGCGTGTCGCATCAAAGCCGACGCTGGTGGCGAGCCGCTTACCGGCTCGTTCGGACGCTTGCACAAAGCGGGCCTGCGCCAGCTTATGCGGCAGATCGACCTTGAGCCAATAGGCTGGGTAATGCCGCGCGATGTAGGCCTCGCGCTCGGCTTCCGGCCAGTCGGTCAGCTCGGCGCGGAACTCGGCCTGCGCCTGTGCCACGCGTTGGGCGCGGTTGACCTCGGAGAAGCCGCCGGTGAGCACCGGCTCGGTCTCATAATAAAGCGTGCGCAAAAGCTGCGCCTTCCAGCCGTTCCATACCCCAGGCCCGACGGCACGGATGTCGGCGGTGGTCAGAATGGTGAGGAGCTTCATGCGCTCGAGCGACTGCACCGCCGCGGCGAAATTCTCGATGGTCTTGCGGTCCGACAGATCGCGCGACTGCGCCAGGGTGGACATCACCAGATGTACTTCGACCAGCCAGGAGACCAGTTCGGTGTCGGAAGCATTTAGCCCCAGGCGCGGGCACAGCCGCCGCGCGATGCGGGCACCGGCGATCGAATGGTCCTCGACTCGCCCCTTGGCGATATCGTGCAGGAACATCGCGATGTAGAGCACGGTGCGGTGCTGCGGCTGGATCGTCTTGATCAGCTCGCTTGCCAGCGCGACTTCGCGGTTTTCGCCGCGCTCGATCTCCTCGAGCACGCCGATGCAGCGGAGCAGATGCTCGTCCACCGTATAATGGTGGTACATGTTGAACTGCATCATTGCCACCACGCGGCCGAAGTCAGGAACGAATGCGCCGAGCACGCCGGACTCGTTCATGCGCCGGAGCACAGTCTCGGCGTCGTTCTTCGAGGTCAGAATTTCCACGAACAGCCGGTTGGCTTCCTCGTCCTCGCGCACGGTCTTGTCGATCAGCTTGAGCGAGCGTGCGGCGGCGCGCATCGCCTCCGGGCGGAATTCCAGATTGTGCTTCTGGGCGAGATAGAACAGCCGGATCAGATTGACCGGGTCGCGCTTGAATACGTCGGGACGAGCAATGTTGATGCGGTTGTTGTCGATGACGAAATCGTCGGTCTCGGTCAGCTTGCGCTGGCCGCGCACAGGCCGGAGCTTGGCGATGATGCGGCTTAGCACCGGCGTCGGCGTCGCCTGGCGCTCTTCCAAACCGGCGCACAGGATTGCGGTAAGATCGCCGACGTTCTTGGCGGTCAGGAAATAGTGCTTCATGAACCGCTCGACGTCCTGCAGCCCGGGACGCTCGGTGTAGCCGAGCCGCACTGCGATTTCGCGCTGAATGTCGAACGAGAGCCGCTCCTCGGCGCGGCCGGCGACAAAATGCATGTTGCAGCGCACCGACCAGAGGAAATCTTCACAGCGGCGGAACAGGCGGTATTCCTCGGCGGCAAAGACGCCGCGCTCGACCAGCTGTTCCGGCTCGCGCACGCGGTAGACGTATTTGGCGATCCAGAACAGGGTATGCAGGTCGCGCAGGCCGCCTTTGCTGTCCTTGACGTTCGGCTCGACCAGATAGCGCGACTGCCCGGCGCGGCGATGGCGCTCTTCACGCTCGGCGAGCTTGGCGGCGACGAAAGCAGGCGCGGTGCCTTGCACGACGTCCTTGTCGAACCGCGCGGTGAACTCGTCGAACAGCTTGACGTCGCCGAACAGGTAACGCGCTTCCAAGAGCGCGGTGCGGATCGTCATGTCGGCGTTGGCCTGGCGGATGCATTCGTTGACCGTGCGGGTGGCGTGGCCGACCTTCAGCCCCATGTCCCATAGGCAATAAAGCAGCGCTTCCGCGACCGATTCGCCCCAAGCGGTTTGTTTGTATGGCAGCAAAAACAACAGGTCGATGTCGGAGCCGGGCGCCAGCAGACCGCGACCGTAGCCGCCGGTCGCCACCACCGTCATGCGCTCGGCTTCGGACGGCACCTGCGACGGATAAAGCTTGCGGCTGGCGAAATCGAACAGGATGCGGATGATCTCGTCCTGCATCCGGCACAGTCGTTCGGCGCAACGCCGGCCATGGCGATCTTTGAGCAGCAGCTGCTCGGCGTCGGCGCGCGCCCGCATCAGCGCCGCCTTCAGCCGCTGCGCGATGGCGACGCGCAGTTCGGCCTCGCGGCCCGCATAGACCTCGGCCAACTCGTCGAGCTCGGCGGCGGTCGCCGCGGTGTCGATCAGTTCGGCGGCGCCGCGCGCGGAGTGCTGAATATCCAACATTGTCCTATGGCTTAGCGGAGCGGGCCTGCGCTGTCATCGTGCGGTATGCAAAGCGATCGAAAAACCGGTGGCGCATATCGAGCCGGTGACGAAATAAGCATGCTATGTTTGATCCGCTAGCGAGTATTTTATTTCAATTGACGCCCGGTGGCAGCTCCCCTAAAGAACGAAATGAGCGCCGATTTGAGCGAGCAGCTTGCGGGCGCTGAATAAATGCAGCTAAAGCGCGGGGCCTGCCCCGTTGCCGCGCTGATGGCGGGCCCAACGTTCCCGCCTCCACATCCGGGATCGTTGCGGCGTCAACGGGTCGCCGCGATCGGCATTTCGGAGGTTGTCATGCTTTCACGTCGTTCCGTCCTGATCGGCGCCGCTGGCGCCGGCCTGTTGCCGCTTGGTTTGGCGCGGGCCGCAGATAAGCCAAGCACCATCAACATCGATTGGGCCACCTACAATCCGGTCTCCATGTACCTGAAGGACCACGGCCTCATGGAGAAGGAGTTCGCCAAGGACGGCATCGGCGTCCGCTGGGTGCAGACGCTCGGCTCCAATAAGGCGCTGGAGTTCCTCAATGCCGGTTCGATCGATTTCGGCTCGAGCGCCGGCGCCGCGGCCCTGGTCAGCAAGATCAACGGCAATCCGATCAAGTCGATCTACGTCTATTCCAAGCCGGAATGGACCGCTTTGGTGACCCGCAAGGACACACCGATCCAGAAAATCCAGGACCTGAGAGGCAAGCGCGTCGCGGTGACGCGCGGCACCGACCCGCACATTTTCCTGGTGCGCGCGCTGCTCTCGGTCGGCATGACCGAGCACGACATCAAGGAAGTGCTGCTGCAGCACCCCGACGGCAAGACCGCACTCATCCGCGGCGACGTCGACGCCTGGGCCGGGCTCGATCCGATGATGGCGCAGGCCGAGATCGAGGACGGCGCGCGGCTGTTCTACCGCAATGCCGACGCCAACACGTATGGCATCCTGTCGACGCGCATCGCGTTCCTGCGCGACCATCTTGATCTGGTGAAGCGCGTGCTCGCGGTCTATGAGACGGCGCGCAAATATTGCCTCGCGCATCCGGCCGACATGGAGGCGAGCTTCATCGCCGCCACCAAGCTGCCGAAAGCGGTGGTCGAGAAGCAGCTCAACGAGCGCACCGATATCACCAACGGTCACATTGGCGCGCCGCAGCGCGAGTCGATCCTGCAAGCGGGCATCGCTTTGCAGAAGGCCGACGTGATTCCCGCTAATGTCGATGTGGCCAAGGCGGTCGACGATCTGATCGACAACCGTTACGTCTGAGATCCGTCGCGCCGTTCCGTCTGCCGCGCGTGCGGAACGGCAAACGGGCCGCATTGCATTTGTGGCAGGCGCCATGTCACTTGTGACCATGACCATCGCGGCCGAACAGCGCGGCGCCGTCCCGGCGGAGCGGGCTGCATCCAAAAAGTGGGTGCGTCTGGCGCGGCCGGCGCTCGGCTTGGTGCTGCCGGTCACGCTCGCGGCGGCGTGGGAATTCGTCGTGCGCATGGGCTGGGCGAGCGGCCGCCTCGCGCCGCCGCCATCGGTGATCTTTGATGAGTTCGTCGATCTTGCTCGCAGCGGCGATCTGCAGCGCAACACGCTGGTGACGCTGGGACGCGTAGCGGCTGGCTTCGGCTCCGGCGTCGCCGTCGCGACGATCGTCGGCGCCGCGGCCGGCTATTCGCCGGTGATCCGGCGACTGCTCGATCCCAGCCTGCAGGCATTGCGGTCCATACCATCGATCGCCTGGGTGCCGCTGTTCGTGCTCTGGCTCGGCATTTTTGAAGCCTCGAAGATAACCTTGATCGCGGTCGGTGTGTTCTTCCCGGTTTATCTGGGGGTCATGGGGGCCATCCAATCGGTCGACCGCAAGCTCGTGGAAGTGGGCCGCGCCTTTCGGCTATCCGACGTGCAGATGGTGCGCCGCATCCTGTTGCCGGCGGTATTGCCCGCCTATGTGATTGCCTTGCGCTCCGGGCTCGGCCTCGGCTGGATGTTCGTGGCGGCGGCCGAGCTTCTGGGTGCATCCGAGGGCCTTGGTTATCTGTTGTTGGACGGCCAGGAGCTTGGCAAGCCGGCCGAGATCGTGGCCGCGATCGTCGCCTTTGCGGTCGTCGGCAAGGCGACCGATTGGCTGATCGCGCTCGCCGCCGCGCCGTTCCTGCGCTGGGAAGACGTGGTACGGCAGGAGTAGAACACCTGCATGCTTGTCCTCGACCGCGTCAGCAAAACCTATCCGAACGGCGTCCATGCGTTGGGCGGCGTCTCGACCGAAGTCGAGCTCGGCGAGATCCTCGCCGTGATCGGCGGTTCGGGCTGCGGAAAATCGACGCTGTTGCGCGCGATCAGCGGTCTTGATCCGGCGAGCGAAGGCAGGGTGCTGCTCGATGGCGAGCGCATCGTCGCGCCGCACGAGAAGATCGGCATCATCTTTCAGGAACCGCGCCTCCTGCCATGGCTCAAGGTGGCCGACAATGTCGGTTTCGGCTTGGGCAGCCGGCGCAAGCAGGAGCGCGCCGCGCGCGTCGCCACCGCGCTCAAGCGCGTCGGACTTGCCGATAAGGCGACCGTGTGGCCGCGCGAATT
>JASHXZ010000843.1 GCA_030043285.1 Xanthobacteraceae bacterium
GTTCTGAGCACGTCCATGATTTACGTAAACGAGCAGCATCAACTCTCGCAACGCATACAGCAATGGCTGTTCGCGATCTTGCGCTTCGCCATCACGCTCGAGCAACACGACCGGCTTGCTGTTCTGGCGATCTCCGCTCAGGCGTGCGTTTGAAGCCGTGCTCGGGATAAGGCCGCTGCCGTCAAAGGGGCATCACGCGTTGATTAGCGACCGCCAAAATCTCTGGAAGGGCCTGGCGGCACGATAATCGCGCAACCGCAGGCGCACTTCGGGCTTAGGCTAGAATCCGAAAGCTCTCAGATTGCGCTCGATCCGCGCCAAAATCGGCGTCTCGCCGTGCACGAATTTTGCTCCGGTAATCTGCTCGTACATGGCGATGTAGCGGCGCGATAGTTCGGCCACCAGTTCCGGCGGCGCCGGCGGCAAAGTCGCGTCGCGATACGGGTCGCAGTGATCGCGAAACCACAGCCGCAGAAATTCCTTGTCGAAATATTGCGGTTCTTCGCCGACGCCGAAGCGCGCCGCGTACGAATCGCGCCGCCAATAGCGCGACGAATCCGGCGTGTGGATCTCGTCGATCAGCACCAGTTTGTCGTCGCCATCGATGCCGAACTCGTATTTGGTGTCGACCAGAAGCAGTCCGTTGCGCGCCGCGACCTCTTGCCCGCGTGCGAACAGCGCCAGCGCCGTTGCGCCGATGCGGTCGAATAGGGCACGGCTGATAAAACCCTCGGCGATCATCTGTTCGGGCGTCAGCGTGCGATCATGCGCCGCCTCCTTGGTGGTAGGGTCGAAGATCGGCTGCGGCAACTGCTCATTCTTGCGCATCCCGTCCGGCAGCACGATGCCGCCGAAGCGGCGCTCGCCGGCGGCGTAGCGCGTCCACGCGGCGGTATCGGTTACGCCGGTGAGATACCCGCGCACCACGGCTTCGACCGGCAGCGGCGTGCATTTGCGTCCGACCGTCACGTTGGGATCGGGGATTGCCAGAACGTGATTGGGCACGATGTCCTGGGTGTGCTCGAACCACCAGGCACTGATCTGATTGAGCACCTGGCCCTTCCAGGGAATGTGGGCGATGATGCGGTCGAACGACGAATGCCGGTCGGTGGTGACGAGAACAAGCCTGTCGCCGAGATCGTAGATGTCGCGGACCTTGCCTTCGATCTTCGGCCCGAGAAAGGTGAAGTCGGTCGCTTTGAGAATATCCATGGCGCGTGCAGACGGCGGTCCGGTTCTGCTACGTCTTAATGCGTTTGCGGCGGTTCGGCGATGGTTTTCGCGCCGCCGGTGCTGACATTGACGATCTGCGCCTGGAACGGCTCGGCGCGGTTCCACCAGCCGCCGCCGAGCGCCTGGAACAGCGCCGCAGAGTCCGACAGGCGCGCGGCGCGGGCCTGGACCACCTGAATCACCGCCTGCAGATACGCTTGCTGCGCGGTGAGCAGGATGAGCACGTTGACGCTGCCTTCCTGGAATTGGCGGCGCGCCTGTTCGAAGCTGATATTGGCCGCGCGCTCGAACGCGTCCGCCGCCTTCAGCGCGTCGGCATCGTTCTGCACCGCGCGCAAACTGTCGCTCACGTTCTGCACCGCGCCGACCACCGTGCTCCGATAGGTCCAGGCCGCGGCCTGGTAATTGTCCTTCGCCTCCTCACGCAGATGAAACAGCGTGCCGGCATCGAATACCGTCTGCGTGGCATTGCCCGCCAGGTTCCAGAACAGATTTTCCGGGGCGAGCAGACCGGCCAGCGCCGTGTTCATGTAACCGATATTGCCATTGATGGTGAAGCTCGGCAGCATGTTGGCCGTGGCGACGCCGATTTGCGCGCTGGCGGCATGGAGCTGTTCCTCAGCGGCGCGGATGTCGGGCCGCTGCTCGATCAACTGCGACGGCAGGCTGACCGGCAGATCGTGCGGTAAGTGCAAATCGGCGAGCTTGAACGTCTCGCGCGGCCCGTTGCTCGCGAAGCCGCCGGCGAGCGCGGCGATGAGATCGCGGTTTTGTTGCAGCGCCTTGCGCAGCGGCGGCAACGTGGCCTCCTCTTGGGCGAGAGCGGCTTCTTGCAGCGCGAGATCACCGCGCGTCACCGCACCTTTTTCAAACTGCTGCCGAAGCGTGTCGACCATCGAACGGTTGATCTTGATGAGATCGGTGGTGGCGTCGATCTGGCCCCGCAACGACGCTTCAGTCACGGCGGCAACCACAACGTTGGAGATGAGCGTCAGATACGCGGCTTCGGTCTGGAAACGTTGCGTATCGGCCATCGCTATGAGCGATTCGACAGTGCGGCGGTTGAGCCCCCAGACGTCGAACGTGTACGAAACCTGGAGCTGCGCCGTGTCGAGCTCGAAAACCTGGGCGTTCGACGCCGGCACCGGCGTTATCGCCGCCGAAGTCCGCTGGTAGGTCGGATTGAAATTGGCTTGGACCAGCGGAAAGTAGTGACCCTCCTGGGCATAGACCGCCTGCTTGGCTGCGCGCAGACTGGCCAGCGCCGATTGCACTGTCGGATTGTTTTGCAGCGCCTGCGCGATCAGCGCATCCAGCGCCGGCGATTTGAACGTCTTCCACCATTGCAGCGGAACGTCGCGGCCGAGGTCGAAATGCTGCGCCTGGCCGCCGCTGACCGCGGTCGAGGACGTGTGCAGCGCCAGCGGCTCCCTGGTATACCGGGTAATCTCCGGCGCCACCGGGGCGCGGAAATCCGGACCGACTGCGCAGCCAGCCAATAAAGCCGCGGCCGCAGCCGTCGCGACACACGAAAAAATCCACCTGACCGCTACAACGACCATGTGCAACTGCAATGACGACGGCGACCGGCCGGCTATCGGCCGATGCAACACCCAGCGAT
>JASHXZ010000844.1 GCA_030043285.1 Xanthobacteraceae bacterium
CGACGGGCGACCAATTCCGCTCTGCACCGCTCTGGGGAGTTGGCCAGCGCATCTTCTTCCTGCATGACGGTCGCACCAACAACCTGGTCACCGCGATCGAAGATCACGCCAGCAGCGGGTCGGAAGCCAACACCGTGATCCAAAACTTCAACATGCTGAGCGTGAGCGATCAGCAGGCGTTGATTGACTATCTGTGGTCTCTGTGAGGGCGATCCCTGCGATGCAGCGCGTTCTGTACGCAGGTGCGGCGGCCGCTCTTCTGGGCTGGCTTGCCTGGCAAACTGGTGCCGCGATATTCCATCGCGGCACCGCTTTTTTCCTTGTAAACCCCGAGGACGGAAAGGTCATCGACGAAGGCTATGCGAACAAATATTTCGGGTTAACCTATCCGCTGCCGCTGGGTTGGAAGGCCGGTGAGGTCGGTCCCGTCCCTTCACAGTCCGGCTATTATGCGTTGGCTACGTTGATTCCCGACTCCGAGCGGAATGCGGCCATTTTGGTCGCGGCGCAGGATATGTTGGTTACCAGCAGCGAGCGTGGTGACGTAACCGACAGCGCTCAGAATTTTCAGCAAGCGGTGTCGAAGATCGCTGGCATGAAGGTTGATCGCGATGTCATGGAGATGAGGGTTGCCAACCAGCTCCTCTATCGCGTGGACTACAGCGGCGTCGGCCTCTTTCGCGCGACGTTCCGCACTGAAATCCGCTGCCATATTGTAAGCTTCAATCTGACAGCGCGCGATCCGGAACTGCGGACGCGTCTCGCCCATAGTTTCGATCGGCTTTCCTTCGCAGAAGGTGGCGCCTCGCGGCCGCCGCCTTGCGTGAAGGACTACGCGGAAGGGGGCAATGTCCTCCATAAGGTAAGGCCGCTGTCCGTCGGGCCGAAATTCATCCCAATCCCGGTGCGGATAATCGTGGGCGCCGGCGGCAGCGTGAAGCACGTTCACGTCATCCGCGCAACGGACGAACAGCGCCGCAGTATCGAAGAGGCATTATACCAGTGGAAATTAAAACCTTATGAGGTCAATGGGCGTCCAGGCTCGGTCGAGACCGGCCTGGTGTTTAAGTTCACGGGAGACAATTAGATCTCCTCGTTAAGAACGAGCGTGAGTGCTTCCGAGCGAGGCTTCATCCGTCACCGGCGAGAGTACCATCACGGCGCGGCAACGTGCCAAACATTGAAGCGTCCGTCGCCGTCAACGTCGCCCGGCTTTTTGTCCTCCATCCATCGGTAGAGCGGCTTGCCTTTGTAGGCCCACTGTTTCGAGCCATCGCCGCGTACGATGACGCTCCAATTGCCGATATTCGTAGCGTCGGCCGCAGCCATGAAAGGCGGCCAGTTCGTCGCACACTTGCCGTTACAAGCCGACTTGCCGGCGGACTTATCGTTATCGAACGTATAGAGGGTCAAACCGGCGGGGTCGACCAGCGTCTTCCCTTTCGACGTCTCGGCGACTTTGGCCGGCGGCGCAGACGTCTGCGCGAGTACGACCGCTGCATTGAGCGACAAAAGGATGGCCGCTGCGGCTACCGCAATCGTCTGCTTCATGATCTGACCTCCTTTGGTTTTGTCCCGGGTGACCGGACGCACTGCGGGTTGGGCTCGCCGCTCAGATTCCGCTCGCCGCGTCAAGCTTGCATCAATAATTTCCCAGCCTTTTATGCCAAAACAGTGGCGCGTTGTTCGCCGCGATAGCGAGCGCGATGCGCGTCGCCATCCGGCGCATCCTTGTTCTCAGCTTCGCCGATTCCACTACAAAGGCGAAAGCGTCCCGCAGCGCATTCAGTTAGATAATTCCATGATGGAAAAATGTGATAGCCGTTGCGCCAGGCTCCTTTCGCAAGCCGCAGGGCTTCGCCCTGTGACTACCAACATGATTTTCCAGAACGCGCGCCAAATCTTAGCGTCTTGTGCGCAACGTCGCGGCGCGGTTTCGCATTCGCCATACATGGGGCAACGTAGCGCCCGATACGGTCACCTTTGAAATGATGAGCCGGTGGCGCGCTGCCGTCGTAAAGAAGTACGGCGAAGACCGCGCCAGCGCGCGCTGCCGTCACGCTCTCGTCAGAGCATCGAGGGCCGCGCTGAAGCCCTTGAATGACATGGGGATGACGACGTCCCGGCCGGTGGCATCTGCAAATGTCAATTTGCCCGCACCATCGGCGGCACGCAGTTTTTTAAGCGCCTCATCGTTGATTTCGAAATCGGCAAAGCACCCGATCGGGGCACAGCGAGCAAACGGCGCAGCCAATCCCGGATCGGACGCAGTGGTCTGCACGCGGACCTTTGCGGCGAAGGACACATTGACCGGCACCTGCACCACGAGCTTTAGCGGCTCGCCTTTGCCCGGTTCGACGATGATGATACGCGAGAAAGGCTCATTCTTGCCCTTCATCTGCGTGACTTGCATAACCTCGCAAGTCTTCTTTGGCGGCGCACCATTCTGGCACTGCACCACCCAGTCGCCATAGGTCGCGGATGTACTCTGGGGAGCATCGCTCGCACGCGCAACTCCAGGACGCTGCACTGGCTGCTGGGCGTTGGTGCTTTCGGCGGCGGTCAGCGAAACGGCGGCGATCGCCGCAATCGCAGCGACGAGAAACGGCCTGGAGGTTCGCTTGAGGATTGTTGTCTTGTTCAACTGCTTGCCTCCGACGACCGCAAACTTCAACCCTAGTTAAATACTCGCCGTCTCCGGCTTATGTACGAGATGGCCATCGGCTGCGAGCCAGCGCTTGTCGAAGCTCCTTAACCTACAATCGCGATGACGACAACGGGGACCTCGTTGACGGCATTCTGGAAAGCCCTTGAGAAGCACGCTGTCGCTCTCGCGCTGATTTCTGATCGCATTTCTATCGGCGGCCCTTGCCTCGAAAGCGGTCAATCTAAAGTCGAGCGAAGCTCGAGTTTAGTCTCGGACGTTGAACTTCGAGTTCGCGCGCGGCGTTACCGCGTAGAATCCGCGTTGATTTGCAAAATTAATCGCCCGATGGCCGCTGTCGATGCATGCTTTGCGTGACGAATGCACCTGTTTAGTCCCAACAGTTGTTGACCTAACAGTTGTCGACCTAACGATTGCCTTCTCTTCGGTAGAAATAATCTGTCAGATTTGATGACGGGAGCGGGGCGGCGCGCGCACAAAAATATTCGGC
>JASHXZ010000845.1 GCA_030043285.1 Xanthobacteraceae bacterium
CCTCAGCCCGCCTTCGCCGTCACCTTGCGGGCAAGCGGCGTGACGCGCAACGCAATGATGCGATTGCGGCTCTTGCGGAGCACGTGAAAACGGTAGCCGTGAAACGTGAAGCTCTGGCCGGGCTCAGGGATAGAGCGGGCCTCGTGGATGACGACGCCTGCGATCGTGGTCGCCTCGTCGTCGGGGATATTCCAGTCCATCGCCCGGTTGAGGTCGCGTATCGGGACCGCGCCGTCGACGTTGACCGAGCCGTCCGGCAGCATGCGCACGCCGGGCACGGCGATGTCGTATTCGTCGCTGATGTCGCCGACGATCTCCTCGACGATGTCTTCGAGAGTCACCAAGCCTTCGAGTTCACCATACTCGTCAACCACCAGCGCGAAGGGCGTCTTGCGGGCGCGGAACGCCTTGAGCTGCTCGTAGAGCGGTGTGGTGTCGGGCACGAACCACGGCGGCTTCGCCAGATTGGCGATATCGATCTTGGCGGCATCGCCACCGGCGGCATGCAACGCCCGCAACAAATCCTTGGCGTGCAGCACGCCGATAATGTTGTCGGGCGAGCCGCGCCACAGCGGCAGCCGCGTCACTGCCCCGGCGAGTGCGGCGTCGACGATATCGCGCGCCGGTTCGTCGGCGTCGAGCATCACCATCTTGGTGCGATGGACCATGACGTCGGAGATTGTCAGCTCGCGCAGATCGAGCACGCCACCCATCATGTCGCGGTCGAGCTTCTCGACGACGCCGGCGTGATGCAGCAGATCGACCGCGCCGCGCAGCTCTTCGCGCGGCGAGAGGATCGACTGCAACTTGCCGACCGGCATGCCGAAGGCGCGCAGAATGAGCCGCACCAGCCATTCCACCGCGGCCAGGATCGGCTGAAACCAGCGCACCATGCGGGCGATCGGCTGCGCCACGACCAGCGCGAAGCGATCCGGCGCGTTGAAGGCGGCGGTCTTCGGCAGCACTTCGCAGACCACGAAGATCAGCACCGTCATGATCAGCATCGCGTAGAGCTCGCCGGCTTTGCCGAAGAGCATCAGCAGGAGACCCGTCGTCAGCGTCGAGGCGACGGTATTGGTCAGATTGTTGCCGAGCAGGATTGCGCCGAGCAGGCGCTCGCGCGTCGCCAACAGCAGGTTGACGAGGCCGGCGTCGCGGCTGCCCTGCCGTTCCAGCCGCAGCATGGCGGCGCGTGACGATGCGGTCAGCGCGGTCTCGCTGGCCGAGAAGAATGCCGACAACAACAGGCAGATCGCGACTGCCGCGACGGTGAGCCAGTCCAAAAGCGTCATTTGCGAAATCATCGCTCGGCGAGCCGCTCGCTCAAAAACGTGCGCACCTCGGCGGCATCGACCCCGGTTTCCACGAAGGCCGCGCCGATGCCGCGCGCCAGAATAAAGGTAAGCTGTCCACGCTTTATTTTCTTGTCCTGGCCGATCAGCTCCATGAGGCGATCGACAGTCGGCGGCTCGCCCGGAATATCCTTGATCTTGGTGGGCAAGCCGACGGCGGCCAAATGTCCTATGACCCGCGCCGCCTCGGCCTTCGGCAGCAAGCCTTGCCGCGCCGCCGAGAACTCGAACGCGAGAGCCATGCCGATGGCGATGGCTTCGCCGTGCAGTAGCCGATCGGAAAAACCGCAAGCCGCTTCGAGCGCGTGCCCGAAGGTGTGGCCGAGATTGAGGAGCTGACGGTCGCCGGTTTCGCGCTCGTCGCGGGCGACGATGTCGGCCTTGGCGCGGCAGCTCACCGCAATGGCGTGGTCGCGGGCGGCGCCGCCGGCGAAGACCTCGCGCCAGTTGGCGTCGAGCCAGGCAAAGAAGCCGGCGTCGCCAAGCAGGCCGTATTTGACCATTTCGGCATAGCCGGCGCGGAATTCGCGCGCCGGCAGCGTGTCGAGGAGCGCGGTGTCGGCGACGACCAGGATCGGCTGATGAAAGGCGCCGACCAGATTCTTGCCGTGGCGGGAATCGATCGCGGTCTTGCCGCCGACCGAGGAATCGACCTGTGCCAACAGCGAGGTCGGCACCTGGACGTAATCGAGGCCGCGCCGCACCACGGCAGCGGCGAAACCGGCGAGATCGCCGATCACGCCGCCGCCGAGCGCCACGATGAGGTCGCCGCGCTCGATGCGCGCCTCGATGATGGCTTCGCAGAGTTGCTCAAACACCGCGAAGCTCTTCGAGCCTTCGCCGGGATGGAGGATGATGGAGCCGTATTTGATGCCCGCGCTCTTGAGCGCCGCCGTGGCCGCGGGCAGCACGTGAACGGCCACGTTCGCGTCGGTGACGATGAACGTGCCGGCGCCGGGGCGCAGCGCCGCAATGAGCTCGCCGAGTGAGCCGACGAGACCGCGTCGGATCACGATGGCGTAGCTGCGGGTGCCGAGCTTGACCTCGACCAGAGTAGGGTCGGTGCCGGTCAATTCGTTCATGCGCCATCCTGCCGCGGCGGCGCGCTCGCCGCTTTTAAAAACGCGGCGAGCGCCGCGACGATTTCGTTGACGATCGCATCGTGCGGCACCTCGCGCGAATGCACGGTGATGTCGGCCAGCGCATAGGTCGGCTCGCGCAGCACCATGAGCTGGCGCAATGTTTCGTCCGGATCCTGCGTCTGCAGCATCGGCCGCTCGTTCTTGCGCTTGGCGAGGCGCCGCAGCAGCACCTCGAACTCCGCCGAAAGCCAGAT
>JASHXZ010000846.1 GCA_030043285.1 Xanthobacteraceae bacterium
AGCGGCGGCCACCAAGCTGCCGGCAATATTCAAAGATAACTGTTCCACGCAACGTTGCCGGAACGGCTGAACGTGGATAGCGGTTATTTGGATTTCGTTGATTCCGGGAAGGGGCTTCCCGAGTATTTCCCTGAAGGTCTCCCTATCGAGTTCAATCGGTTGATCGTGGACGGCATTTTCTCCGCCCTTTGGAGAAACAGGTCTCATCGTCTGCTCCTGTTATCATAGGCCTTTTTGCCCCAGGCCACTCGCGGGCTCTTACCATCTTCATTGGAACCTCCAGTTTGTTTGCCGTGGGAGGGGTTCGCCGCCAGGAGTACTTTGCCCCAGACGTGTACTTACCCTTGGTCCCCAAGCTGCAAGCCCGATTCGGGCATTCCAGCCAGTCTGATCTACGACGAGTCCGCAGAAACGGTCAACCCAAAAAATGGGCGTTTAATTTATTGTTAATAATATTTCTGTGGATTCTGTTGACAACATGCAATAATTATCCCATTAAATGGGCAGAGGCTCATCTGCCTCGGTTATTCGTTGCCGGCCTTGGCTCCTACGGCAGGAGCAACTCGCAAAAAATGATTATGACCCAAACAAAGGACGCTACCGGAGTCGACGTCGCGAAAAAATCACGCGGTCGCCGCAAGAGTCCCGAAAGTGGCAGTCGAGTTCACTTATACATGCCTGAAACATTGCTGAAACGCCTCGAAGAAATTCAGCGTGATACGCACGCTAGCAGCATCACCGAGGTTGTGAAGGACGCGTTGACTTTGTATGCGGCGGCCGTTGAAGAGCATAAAAATGGGGGGCGTGTTTATTTCAAGCGCCACTCAGATGGAGTAGAACGACAACTCGCTCTGTTTATCTGATTTGTCGTTCTAGAATTCTCACATCACCGCCATCTTCTGCAGATCGATCAACTTGTTGACGCCTTTACGGGCCAGCGCCAGCAGCGTCGTCAGCTGTTCTTCCGAGAACGGAACCTTTTCGGCGGTGGCCTGCACTTCGACGATGTTGCCCGATCCGGTGAGGACGAAATTGGCATCGGTCTCGGCCTGCGAATCCTCGGCGTAATCGAGGTCGAGCACCGCCACGCCGCCGCAGACGCCGCAGGAGACTGCGGCGACATGATCGCGCAGCACTTCCATTTCGACCATCTGGCGCGCCTTCATCCAGGTGAGGCAGTCGTAGAGTGCGATCCAGGCGCCGGTGATCGAGGCGGTGCGGGTGCCGCCGTCGGCCTGGATGACGTCGCAGTCGATCGTGATCTGGCGTTCGCCGAGCATCTTGAGATCGACCACCGCGCGCAGGCTGCGGCCGATCAGCCGCTGGATTTCCACCGTGCGGCCGGTCTGCTTGCCGGCGGAGGCTTCGCGGCGCGTCCGCTCCAGCGTGGCGCGCGGCAGCATGCCGTATTCGGCGGTGATCCAGCCGCGGCCTTGGCCCTTGAGCCATGGCGGCAGGCGGTCCTCGAGCGTTGCGGTGACCAGCACATGGGTCTCGCCGAATTTCACGAAGCACGAGCCTTCGGCGAATTTCACCACCCCGCGCTCGAGCGACACGGGGCGTAACTCGTCGGGCTGACGGCGGCTTGGCCGCATGCGGGATCTCCTTGGCGCACCATTGCTCGGCCCGCCTGAGGGCCAAGCCGGCGCACGCTTTTAGGCGGTTGCACAGGGTCGCCACAAGAGCACGCCGAAGCAACGTCGCGGCATGGTTCACCGCAACGGCGTTGCCAGTGCTGCCGGCGTTTCGCTAGGGTCGCGGCGAGCGCAGGGAGAAGCACATGGCAGCGGACATGGCAGTGCCGGAGGCAACCCAACGGCTGGCCAGCTTTGCCGCCGGGCTGCGTTACGAGGACATACCGCCGCCGGTCCGCGATCATTGCAAGAATCTCCTCTTGGATGCGCTTGCCTGCGCGGTTGCCGGCCGGCTCGGTGAGGAGACCGGACAGGTTGCGGCTTTCGCGGGTGCGCTGGCGCAATCGCGCGAGGCAAGCGTCATCGGCGGCGAGCCGCTGTCGCTGGTGGGCGCCACACTGCTCAACGCCTACCTGGTCACCGCCGTGACCATGTGCGACGTGCATCGCGCGACCCTCACCCATGTGACGCCCGAAGTGGTTCCGCCGGCGCTCGCCATTGCCGAGCGCGACGACTTGTCCGGCCGCGCGCTGCTCACCGCCATTGCGGCCGGCTGCGAGGTGACGACGCGGGTCGGGCTTGGCCTCGATTATCCAAAATTCCGCGCCCGCGGTTGGCATGGGCCGGGCGTCATCGGTCCGTTCGGCGCGGCGGCTGCCGTCGGATCGCTGCTCGGATTCGACGCCGACACCATGGCGCGCGCGTTCGGGCTTGCCGGCAGCCAATCGGCCGGCACGTTTGCCGCTTGGGGCACGCCGACCGTGAAATTCCATCAGTGCCGCGGCGCCTTGTCGGGGCTCTTCGCAGCGCTGTTGGCGCAGCAGCGCTTCGTCGCCACGCGGGAGTTTCTCACCGCCAAGGATGGCGGCCTGTACAACGCGTACGCCGAAGGCGGCAAACCCGATGCTGCGATCGCCGAACTCGGCCAGCGTTGGGAACTGGAACAAATCGCGCTGCGGCTGTGGCCGTCGGCATCGTTGATCCAGGGCATGGTCACGGCGCTGTTCGATGTTATCGGCCGGCAGCCGGTCGATTTTGCCAAGGTGCGCCAGGTCCGCATCGCGCTTTCCGAGGGCGCATTTCGGATGCATGGCGGATTTGGCACATACAAAGCCAAGTTCGAAGCGCTGCTCTCCGCGCACTATACGGCCGCCGTGATCCTGCACGACAAGGCGCTGACCTTGGCACAGTTCGAGCCGAACCGTTACGACGACGAAAAGCTGCGGCGCTTTGCGGCCCGGTGCGTCGAAGTCCGCGCTGACGCGTCGGTCAACGGCTCGCAGGCTGATGTCGAGGTCGAAGCCACCGACGGCGCAAAGTTCTCAGCGCGCTGCGAGCATCCGCTCGGCTCGTACGAGAATCCGCTGTCACGCGCGCAGATCGAAGACAAATTCGCCACCTATGCCAAAGGCGTTTTGCCCGATGCCGAGATCGCCAATGTCATCAGTTCGGTCAGCGGTCTCGAGCATCTGGCCTCGGCCAGAAGCCTGATGGATCATTTGCGCGGCTCGCCGCGGGCGCTCGCCGCGGAGTAAGAGTGAAGGCGCTGGCGTCGTGCGCGCCAGCCGTCGGGGTTTGGTGGCGCGGCTGACGACTGGTACTTCGGATAGCTTGAAAGCGCGTTCCCAAATGGACAAATCTTGTCGCAGCATGGGGAGTTAGCGTTGGCCAGTCACGACCTGCCGCTTGCCGCGAACCAGCTTGGCCTTGCCCAGCTGAACGAGCGCTCGCGCGAAATTTTTCGCCGCATCGTCGAGAGCTATCTGGCGACCGGCGAGCCGGTCGGCTCGCGCAATCTGTCGCGCATTCTGCCGATGACGCTGTCGCCGGCGTCGGTGCGCAACGTCATGTCCGATCTCGAGCAGCTCGGATTGATTTACGCGCCGCACACGTCGGCCGGCCGGCTGCCGACCGAAGTGGGCTTGCGGTTCTTTGTCGATGCGCTGATGCAGATCGGCGATCTCACCGAGCTGGATCGCAGGGCGATCGAGGCACAGGTTGCCGCATCCGGCCAAGCCAAATCGCTCGAGGCGGTGCTGACCGAAGCGTCCGGCCTGCTGTCGGGGCTGAGCCGCGCCGCTGGCGTGGTGCTGACCGCCAAGGCCAATCCGCGGCTCAAGCACATCGAATTCGTGCAGCTCGAGCCGCAGCGTGCGCTGGTGATCCTGGTCGGCGAGGACGGCCAGGTGGAGAACCGGGTCCTCAACATCCCGCTTGGCCTGCCGAGTTCGGCATTGATCGAGGCGGCCAATTTCGTCAACGCGCGCATCCGCGGCCGCACCCTCGAGGAGGTGAAGGTTGAAATCGAAGCGAAG
>JASHXZ010000847.1 GCA_030043285.1 Xanthobacteraceae bacterium
CTGGATTGAGGCCGACCTTTTCGGCAGCGGCGACGAACGTCATCTCGCCGAGCGACTTCGGATTACTGATGGCGACTTTCTTGCCCTTCAGGTCCTGCATCGACTTGATCGGCGAGTCCGGCATCACGATGATGACGTTATCGGCGAGCGAGCGTGAGCCGATGTCGACAATCTTTATGTCCTGGCCCTGGGCGATCGCCGCGATCGCGGCGGCGGGGGAGGTTTCACCGAAGCCGAGGCCCGACGCGATCACGGCGCGCACCGAGGTGCCGCCGCCTTCGCCGGAAATCACGCCGGTAATGTCGACGCCGGCCCGCTTGAAAAAGCCCTTCTCTATGCCGACGCCGTACGGCGCTCCGGAAGGATCATTCTTATACTGGGTGACAAGGACGTCCTCCGCCATGGCCGGCGCGGCCGCGGCCGCGTACCAAGCGGCGGCGCAAACCGCGAGCGCCGCGACCGAGGTTCTTTTGTACTGCAACATGATGATTTCCCTCGCTTTATCCGATCTTGCCGTTTGCCCTTATGCGCGCCGGCCAGCGAAATCGCCGGCATTATTGCGCCGCCATGCCGGAAAGGGAATGCGACCAGATTTTCCGCCTTTGCCGGTCATTTACTGCGGCGATGTAGACTGCGCCCATGAGCGCTTTGCCGCGAAAAATCCGGCTTTGCGCGCCAGGACGGTAAGGCCATGAGCTTGCAGCCCGAGACGCTTACGCCCTCGACCCAGCCGGGCGGGGCGCCGCCCTGGCTCGCCTCGTATCCGCCGGGCGTGCCGGAGCGCATCGACGCCGATGCCTTTCCGTCGCTTCATGCCATGCTGCTCGATGCCTGCCGCCTCCATGCCGAGCGGCCGGCGTTCGAATGCCTGCACGTGCGCATGAGCTATGCCGAATGGGAGCGCGACAGCCGCTACTTTGCGGCCTTCCTGCTCGAGCAGCTGCATTGCCGGCCGGGCGACCGCGTCGCCATCATGCTGCCGAACCTGCTCGCCTATCCGGTAGCGTTTTTGGGTGTGCTGCGCGCTGGCTTGATCGTCGTCAACGTCAATCCACTGTACACGCCGCGCGAGCTCAAGGAGCAGCTCGCCGACAGCGGCGCGACCGTCATCGTCATCCTGGAGAATTTCGCTCACAAGCTGGAGACCGTCATCGCCGAGACGCCGGTCCGTCACGTGGTGGTGGGACGGCTCGGCGATTTCGTGCCGCGCATCAAGCGCTGGGCGTTCAATTTCGCCAATTCATATCTGCGGCACGCTGTGCCAGCTTGGCACTTCAAGGATTTCACCATGCTGCAGGACGCCTGCAGCCGTGAACCGAGTGCGCAGTATGCGGACGCAACGCCGGCGGCCAGCTCCGTGGCGCTCTTGCAATACACCGGCGGCACAACGGGCGTCGCCAAAGGCGCGATGCTGTCGCACCGCAACCTCATCGCCAATACGCTGCAATGTTGCGCTTGGATTGCGTCCGGCGTGGCGATCGACGAAGAGCGCGCGCTCACGCCGCTGCCGCTTTATCATATCTTCTCACTGACCGCGAACCTGCTCGCCTTTGCGCGGTTCGGCGGCCTGAACATACTCATTCCCGATCCGCGCGACCTGCATCGGCTGATCCGCATCATGCGCGATGGCGGCATCACCGCGATGACCGGCGTCAACACGCTGTTCAACGCGCTGATCAACCGGGCCGAATTTGGCGTGCTCGACTTCAAAACTCTGCGCGTGACGATTGGCGGCGGCGCGGCGGTGCAGACCGAAGTGGCGCGGCGCTGGCGTGAGATCACCGGCTCGGCACTGGTCGAGGGCTATGGGCTCACCGAGGCGTCGCCAGTCGTGTGCATCAACCCGACACGGGAGCCGAAGCTGGGTACCGTCGGCCTGCCGGTGTCCTCGACCGAAGTCACCGTCCGCGACGACAGCGGCACGATCCTGCCGATCGGCGAAGAAGGTGAGGTTTGGGCGCGCGGCCCGCAAATCATGCTCGGCTATTGGCAACGGCCGGGCGAAAGCGAAAAGGTCCTCACCGGCGATGGCTGGCTACGCACCGGCGACATCGGCGTGCTCGACGCGCAAGGCTTTTTGAAGCTGCTCGACCGCAAGAAGGACATGATCATCGTCTCCGGCTTCAAGGTGTTCCCCAACGAAGTCGAAGACATCACCGGGTTGCATCCGGGCGTGCTCGAAGCCGCCGTCATCGGCGTGCCAGACGAGCGCACCGGCGAGGCCGTCAAGCTGTTCGTGGTCAAGCGCGACCCGACCCTGACCGAGGCGCAGCTGCGCGATTTTCTGCGCGAGCGGCTGGTCAACTACAAGCGCCCGCACATCATCGAATTCCGCGACCATCTGCCGAAGAGCAACATCGGCAAGATCCTGCGCAAGGAATTGCACTAGGCGTCTTACGCGCTCGGCGCGCATCTGCACAGTTCGCGTTTGCTTTTATCGGCTGGTCTGATCTGTCCAAACCCGCCTTCCTGCTCGCAATCCGGCATGCTAACGCTACGGCCCGATTACGATCAGGAGGATTTCGGACTCATGGCCAAATTGCCGCTGTCTTTTGCGTGCGGTCTCTATGACCGGATGCAGCCGCTCTATACCGGCGAGGTGAAGCCGGACGGTATCGATCTCAATTTCATCGCCATCGATCAGCCGCGGCCGATTTTCGACCGCATGTCCGGCGGACAGGAGTTCGACGTCGCCGAATATTCGCTGTCCGAATTCACCCAGCGCTTCACCCGCAACGAATGCCCGTTTGTCGCCATCCCGGTGTTCCCCTCGATCGCGTTCCGCATGGGCTTTATCGCCATCAACAAAAAGTCCGGCATCAAGTCGCCCAAGGATCTCGAGGGCAAGCGGATCGGCGTGCCGCTCTACACCATGACGGCCGCGATCTTCATCAACGGCATCCTGCACCACGAGTTCGGCGTCGATCTCACCAAGGTGCGCTGGCTGCAGAGCGCCATGAACGAGGCAGGATCGCACGGCAGTCCGACGGTGCTGCCGCTCTTGAAGAAGATGACGATCGAGAACAATAAGTCCAACAAAACGCTGGGGCAGCTTCTCGCTGCCGGCGAGATCGATGCCACGCTCGGCACCAGCCTGCCCGAGGAAATCCGCACCAACCCGGACATCGTGCGCTTGTTTCCGAACTACGTAGAGGTCGACAGCGACCTCTACCGGCGCAAGGGCATCTATCCGATCATGCACACCGTCGCCATCAAAAAGAGCATCTACGAGCGCTATCCGTTCGTGGCGACGAGCCTGTACGACGCCTTCGTCAGATCGAAGAAGATCGCGCTGCAGAAATTATTCAACCTGCGCGCGGTGCGCTACATGACCCCGTTCCTGATGCGCGAGATCGACGATATCTGGGACGTGTTCAACGGTGACCCGTGGCCGTACGGCGTCGAGCCTAACCGCCGCACTATAGAGGCACTGATAACCTATCAGCAGACGCTCGGCTTGACCGAGCGGGCCGTAAAGGTCGACGATCTGTTTGTGCCGACTTACGGCTGACCAACCTGGCGCCGCGTCCGGGCGGCGTCCCGCATTCACACCGTGGAAAAACCCTCATGAGCCAGCTCGAAGACCTGCTGCGCGACCTCGTGGTCGCCAACCGCATCCTTTCCAATGAAGATGTAGTCGACGCCTACGGCCATATCAGCGTACGCCATCCCGACAATCCCAAGCGCTTCTTCATGTCGCGCTCGCGCGCGCCTGAGCTGGTCGAGCGCCACGATCTGATCGAGTTCGATCAAGAAGGCGAGCCGATCAACGACAAGCGTCCGCCTTATCTCGAGCGCTTCATTCATGCGGCGATTTTCGAGTCGCGGCCCGACATCGTGGCGGTGGTGCACGCCCACGCCGAGGACACGCTGCCGTTCGGCCTGATCAACAAGCCGCTCGAGCCGGTGATCCATTCCGGCAGTTTTATCGGCGGCAAGGTGCCGGTCTGGGACATCCGCAAAAAATTCGGCGACACCGATCTGTTGGTGCGCAACATGGCGCAGGGCCGCGATCTGGCGAAATCCTTAGGCAAAGGCAATGTCGCGCTGATGCGCGGCCACGGTTTCGCGTCGGCGGGGCGCTCGATCGTCGACGTGGTGCGGCTGTCGGTCTATCTGCCGCGCAACGCGCGGGTGCAGATGAATGCGTTGCGCATGGGCGGCAAGCTGAAGCCGCTGTCCAAAGGCGAGATTGCCAAGCGCGGCAAGGGTGAGAGCTACATGCCGAGCTCGCCGACAACCTGGCGCGCCTGGGAATATTGGGCGACCCGCGCCGGCTGCGCCGACATGATCGGCAAGCCGTCGGACCATTCGCACTAGGTCAGTCGGCGAACGGAACTCTCCGGAGCAAAGGTCCGCCGCGCCCCAGTGATGACAAAAAATCGGAGCACGGCGAGCCATGCTCCGATCAAATCGCGAAAGTGGATAGGTAACGCGTTACTGCAGCGGCAGCTCGGTGACCTTGCCTTTGTTGTCGCGGCCTTGCGCGTAATACTGGCCGATGGAGCGCATCAGTGCGGCGTCAGACACCGAGTAGATGATCGCGTCATCCTTGCCGGTATTGATGTGGCGCCGCCATAAGAAGTTCGGCACCACGAACAGATCGTTGTGGCTCCACTCGAAGCGCTTGCCGCCGACTTCGGTCGCGCCTGAGCCCTCGATGCAGACGTAATAGGTGCCGGCGGTCTCGCGCTTCCATTCGGTCTCTTCGCCGGGACGGAGCAATTGCGCCGAATAGTTCAAGGTCTTGAACACCGGCGCGCCGGTCACCGGATTGACGAAGTCGACCTTGATGCCTTCGTGCGGATCGCCCTTTTCCTTGCGCAGGCTGTGCAGCATCTCTTTGACGTCTTCGCCGCGGAAGTGAAACAGCGGCGACGGATCGCGGCCGACGCCGCGCTGGTGCTCGACGAAAGTCGGCTTGAGCCCGCCGTGGCTGTAGAGATGCCGCGAATAGCCTTCCGGCACCGTAACCGCCTGGACGTTGGTGTTGCGCTGCGCGCCCGGCATATTGTGATCGACCCAGGCGGCGTCCAAAAACTCCATCAGCGGCCAGTCCAGCGTATCGATCCAGATCACCGGCTCTTCCGCGTCGTTGCCGTGGTCGTGCCAGGTGCCGTTCGGGGTGAGGATGAGGTCGCCGCGGTTTGCGGTAACGCGCTCGCCTTCGATGACGGTGTAGCCGCCTTTGTTGGAGAGGATGGTGCGGCTCGCGTTCGGCGAATGCAGGTGCACCGGCGCCACATCGCCCGGATTGTAGATCGAGATGGCGCAGCGGATCGTGTTGGTGACCTGGAGCCGTCCGTTCAGCCCGGGATTGAGCAACAGGATGCTCTGCCGGTCGGCAAATTCGATCGGCGATACGTCGGCCTTTTGCGCGATTTGCGAAATCTGCTCGAGATAGCCGCTGTATTCGTTCCAGTTCCACATGTGCGGCAGCGTCTTCATCTGGTTCACAGCGACCCGGCCGCTACCGAGCTGTCCGGAGCCTTCGCCGCTCGTCTCGCTGAACCACGGCCGTTGCGCCGGCGCGTTGGCCTGGGTGCGCACCCAGATATTGTGCTTGCCGGCTTCGGTGTTGATGGCCTCCATCATCTCGCGCGCCTTGTTGGACAGTCCGCCCGGCGCCGGGGCCTTCATTGTCACCGTGGCCATGAGAATTCTCCTGCAAAGACGGGGGTGGCGTTCCTACCGATGAGCGGTCCAGCGCCTTGGCGGCAGCCTCTCATCTGGCTTCATTTTCATGAGGTATAGTGATTGGAACTTGGGTTTGCAAAGGCTGCCGTTCCGCGCGCGGCGATGCGTGCCCCGCCGAAAAATCATAGCGCCGCTGCCGCCGAATTTGGTTGCGGTTAACGCCGTCGCCGTTCGCTCGGTCAGGCGCCCAAAAAATCGCGCAGCGCCAAGTTGAATTCAGCCGGCCGATCCATGTTGGAGATGTGGCCGGCGCCGGGAAGTTCGACGAAGCGCGAGCCGGCAACCTTTTCGTGCAGTTTGCGCATGGCCACGGGCGCGGCGCCGTCCTTTTGGCCGACCATGAACAGCACCGGCCGACGCACCGTGCCGGCCGCCGAGGCATAGTCGTGGTCGGCGAGTGCAGCGGCGCAGCCGATGAAGCCGTCGACCGGAGTGTTTCGGATCATGGCGCGTACCTTGTCGATGTGCGGTGGGTTCTTGGCCAATGTCTCAAGCGGAAACCAGCGCCCGACCGTCGGTTCGACCAACGCCTCGATGCCCTGTTTCTGCGCCACCGCAATGCGCTCCTCCCACTGTTGGCTCGACTGCGGTGTCGACTGGCAGGGCGAGTCGCAGACGATGACCCGGTCGAGGCGGTCGGGATGGCGCTCGGCCAGGCCGAGCGCGGTGGCGCCGCCCATGGAGAGACCGGCGAAATGCGCCTTGGCGATGCCGAGTGCGTCGAGGAGCGCGAGCGCGTCGTCAAGAAGGGTATCGAAAGCGTAACGGCCGGACGGCACTTCGGTGCCGCCATGGCCACGCTGGTCGTAGCGCAGCACCCGGAAGGTGGATTGCAGCGCCGCCGCCTGCTCGTCCCACATCGCGGTCGAGGTGGCGAGCGAGTTGGAGAAGACGAGCCACGGGGCGCGCTCGGGACCGTCGATCTGATAATTGATGGTGATGCCGTTCGCCTTGATTTTCATCGTCAGTGCTTTCGTTGGCGTGATCTTTTGCGTTATGCCGGCAGAAAATCTTCGAGCAGGGCTAAGAGCGGCTCCGGTCCCTGTGTCGGCATGAAGTGACCGGCCTCGATCAGCTCAAAGCGCGCGCCCGGAATCTTCTTGGCAAGCTCGGCGGTGCCGGCGTGCGGGCGGACCGTGTCGTGACGGCCGGCGATCACCATGGTGGGGCAGGGGACTTTCGCGAGCATATGCAGCATGTTGGTGCGCGCGAGCGCGCGAAAGCCGTAGCCAAAGCC
>JASHXZ010000848.1 GCA_030043285.1 Xanthobacteraceae bacterium
CGGTGCTGCCGGCGACCGAGATCGCGCTCGCCGAAATCGCGCGCGCCAAGGGCGCGACGTTCGTCGAATGCCCGGTCGGCGGCTCGACCGGTCCGGCGCGGCAGGGCAAGCTGATCGGCATGATGGGCGCCGACGACGCCGACGCGGCGCGGGCGCGGCCGATCCTCGAGCAGCTGTGCCGCCGGTTGGAACACGCCGGCCCGGTCGGCTGCGGCTCGGTGCTCAAGTTCGTCATCAACCTGCCGCTGATGGTGTACTGGCAGGCGCTCGGCGAGGCATTGGCGTTGGCGCGGTCGACCCCGATGGACCCGGCGCGGCTCATGGATCTGTTGAGCGAAACCTCCGGCGGGCCCAACGTGCTCAAGGCGCGCGGCCCGGGCGTCGCCTCCATGCTCAAGGGCGGCGATCCCGGCCCGGTCACCTTCAACGTCGACGGCGGCATCAAGGACATGCAGTCGATGCTTGCCGAAGCCAAGGCGCGCGGCGTCGAGCTGCCGCTCGTCGAGCGCACGCTCGCCTGCTACCAGGAGGCCAAGCGCAATCGCTCGGGCGGCGCCGAGATTTCCAGCGTTTCGGTGTATTGGGCCAATCGCGGCAAACGGAAAGCGGAGGAAAAATGATGGACGGAACGCAGCGGCAACATCACCGAATATTCGGCCCGACTCATTGTTCTTAATCTGTCTTTCTCACTCGTTCGTCGTCCGTCCTCCAAGGAGCATCCACTATGATTACGCTTGCGCAGGCTTCCACCATCGTCGACGTCGCGCTGAAAAAGGGCCGCGACAGCAATCTGGCGCCGCTCACCGTGGCGGTGCTCGATGCCGGCGGCCATCTGGTCGCATTCAAGCGCGAGGACAAGTCCGGCATCCTGCGTTTCGACATCGCGTTCGGCAAAGCCTGGGGCGCGCTCGGCATGGGCTTTGGCTCGCGCACGCTGGCGGGCCGCGCGGCCAAGACGCCGCAATTCTTCACCATGCTGGCGGCGGCGAGCGGCGGCCGCATGATCAGCAATCCGGGCGGTGTGCTCGTTCGCGATGCGGCGGGAGACATCGTCGGCGCCTGCGGCATTTCCGGCGACACCTCCGACAAGGATGAAATGTGCGCCATCGCCGGCATCGAAGCTGCCGGGCTGACGGCCGACCCGGGAGCGGATTAGGGATCGATTTTTCGGGCCCTCGGAACGACGAATCCATTCAACGATGATCAGAGAAAGCCGTCGATCGCAATGGCCAGCCGTTGTTCCAAACAAATCATGCTGTCAAGGGCGCGAAGCGCCGCCTTCGGCGGTCGGAGACCCTTGACAGCATGATTTGTTTGGAATTTTTTGCAGCCATTGCGATCGACGGCGCGAGGCGACCAAGAATATCAGGCAATTTTGGTGAAACCAAAGGAGACTGCCATGAAGCTGTTTTCATTCTGGCGCTCGCTCGCGACCTACCGGGTGCGCATTGCGCTTAACCTCAAGGGCATCGTTCCCGAGGAGGTCATTCAGGTCAATCTGCAGAAAGGCGAGCAGCGCGCGGCGGCGTTTCGCGCGGTCAACCCGATGATGGCGATCCCGGCGCTGCTCGACGGCGATGGCCCGGCCTTGTTCGAGTCGCTGGCGATCGTCGAGTATCTCGACGAGACCCATCCCAATCCGCCGCTATTGCCACGCGATCCGCGCGGCCGCGCCCGCGTGCGCGGACTCGCTCAGCTCGTCGCCGCCGATTCGCATCCGCTGATCGTGCCGCGCGTGCGCGAATATTTGGAACACGAGTTCAAGTTCGACGAGGCGAGCGTCATGAAGTGGTGCCGCCATTGGCACACCGCCGCGCTCACCGCCCTCGAAGCCCATCTCAAGGATAAGGCGACCGGCCGCTATGCTCACGGCGATACGGTCACGCTCGCCGACATCTGTCTCGCGACCCAAGCGGCCGGCGCCAAATATTTTAATGTCGACATGGCGCCGTTCCCGATCTTCACGCGCATCGTCAACGAACTGTCGACGATCGACGCCTTCGCCCGCGCCCACCCGTCAAAGCAGCCCGGCGCGCCGGCTAACCTCTAATATTTCTCCACCCGGGCCGTCTGCACGCGCCCGGGTGGTACACCGAAATCTCACATCGCCTTCCTGTTCATCGCGACCGATGAGAGAGCTCTGACGTCGCGCTTGGCGACCAGGTCTTTGGTGGCCGCCGCGTATTTCTTGAAGTGGTCGGTGGCCCGGTGGGCTTCCAGCGCCGCCGCGTTGTCGTAAACTTCGAATATGAAGACATGATTGGGGTCGTTTTGTGCGACCGTGATGTTGAACTCACGGCAGCCCGGCTCCTTGACCGCCGCGGCACCGTTTTCCTTCAACAGTGCAAGGAATTTGTCGACCTGGCCCGGCGCGATGTCCAGATTGACTGCGTTGATGTAGAGCGGCCCGGATTGCGCGGCCGCTTCGTGACTGCGAAGCGGCAGAACAAGCCAGGCTGTAGCCGCGAGGGCGATGGCGGCCGTCGGAAAAGCCAGCGATTTCAACATGACGATTTCCTCCCGTGATTGATTATCTTGCAAATCGACTCGCTTCGGCTCTGCGCTGATTATCTGTGAGCCGACACTCACGGTAGCGATTTTTCCGGTTGCGCGGAAGTGGCGAAGCCGCCTCACCACCACTTGTAAAAAGTGATGCAGGGCCGTGGCTGGCGCAGATGCCCGCGTTTCCGAGGCGATGGTACCTCGATCCGGGCGCGGAGCACCGAACGCTCGCGCGCTTACCCGCCCGCATCCGATTCGTCGATGGTGACGGTGGCCGGATTGAGCTTGCTCTTGTCGCCGTCCGGCGCGGCATTCCATGTGATCGCGCCCGGCTCGCCCGGGCCAAGACGGAATTGCAGATCGACCTCACCGCGAACTTTGAAATCAAAATTAAAATCGAATAGCGCCCGATTCGCTGCCGCGACCGGCAGACTGACAAGCTTGATCGGGGGCGACCTGTCATAAGCGAAAACAGCTATGACGGCGACGTTGTCTTTCTCGGCGTAAACCGGCGCCACGACATGGATGTGCAGTGTTGAGGAAAAGTATTTGGGTATATAGGAGATTCCAGTAAAGGCTGCGCCATCTGTAGTTTGGGCCTTCGACAGGTCGGCCGGCAGAAGTTTCGTCACGGTTATGGTCGCGTCATTGATCAGCGTTAAGTGACCCGATGGTAGCGGGGTTGGCTTCAAGTCCTGCCAATGCGGCATCGGGACATCGTACTCGGCCGTCGCAGGCAACGGGTGGCATTCGCCTACCGAATCCGGCGCGCATATGGCGCCGGTGACCCACCGCGCTCCCGCCAAATTCGCGCCCTCGAAATTGGCGTTGTCGGTCAGAGCGCGAAACAGGAATGCGTGCTGCAGATCGGCGCCCCGCAGGTCGGCGCCGCGCAGGTCGGTCATTGCGAGGAAGGTACCGGCCATCTTGGCCTGGGACAAATCGGCTTTGGATAGATTGGTCTTCCAAAGATTGACGCCAGTCAGGTCCGCGTTCCGCAGGTTGGCACCGGCCAAATTGGACCTGGCCAGGAAACCGTTGCGCAAGTCGACGCCGCTGAGGTCTGCCCCGGCACATTGGGAGGCGTAGACCAACTCGCAGCCGTGGATCGTGACGGTTTGAGCTGACGCGGGGTGGATGTCGATTGATGAAAGCACGAGGAGTGCAGCTGCAACCGCCCAGCGGGTTCGGCGCTGAAGAAAGCGGCGCGTGCCGCGTGCGGCGGGAGTCCTCATCGGCACGCTACCGGCGTCATAGGCGCGCGCGCGGCGGGCGTGCCCGACCAGTCGACCAAATAGCGGGTGAGCCAGGATGCATAGACAAAGTTGCCATAATCGCTGTAGTGCGTATCGACAGGTAAATTGAAGAGGCTGAATATTTGCATATGATCCTTCGGCGACGGATAGAGTTCCGCCAGGTTGACGATCGAGAAATGAGCGGCGGTCGCCGCTGCAGCGAATTTGCCGCTCAAATACGCCAGTGACCGGGGCCATCGCTGCGGGCCATCGACTGGAATCATGAGCTCTTCGTACATCGGCTGATTAACGACCAGCAGCCTGGGATTAAGACAGCGGATCCGTTCCAGCGATGCCAGCGAGGCACGAATACCTTCTTTCTGACTTTGAAAGCGGGTTTCGGCGTCGCCGTACATGGCCGCCGATGGAACAAGCCGCGGCTGCAGATGCAGCAGCCGGCCGATTGCGGTGTTGGCGATGAGTTCGGGGTACCAATCGAACCACGGCATGCCCTTCCACATGCTCGCGGTCACGCGCGCTGCGATGTACGGCCGTAGCTGATTACGGGCGATTTGGGGATCGGTGCCCCTGAACACAAACCGCCGCATGATATCGTCCAAAATGAA
>JASHXZ010000402.1 GCA_030043285.1 Xanthobacteraceae bacterium
CCACAAATTGCGGGCAGATCAAGACCGGATCGCTGGCGCGCGCCGACCGCACCGCCAAGTACAATCAGCTCCTGCGCATCGAGGAGGAACTCGGCGCGCAAGCGCGGTACGGCGGCCGCGCTGCGTTCAAGGTGCTGCGATAATTGTGCGTCGCCGCGCGCTTGTCCGGCGGCGGCAATCGGCGCTATATCGGGCGACGCGGCAGCGCGCGTTCGGGCCGCAACGGGCGGGGCTCTTCGCCAATGGATCAGACGCTCGGATTGCAAGCGGGCAACCGCAAATACGCCATCGGGCGGCTACGCGACTACGTCGTTACCTCGGTTGATGCGGCGCTGCCGAACGACGCGCCGTTCACGCACCTCGTCCTCGACCGCGTATTTCCCGACGACGTCTACGAGGCGATGCTGGCGAACATGCCGGACGCCGGCGACTATCGGCCGATGAGTGGCCGCGCCAAGGGCCACGATCTCGCTGACGGCACCCACACGCGGGTGAAGATCGATCTGTTTCCGGAATACATTCGCCATCTGCCGCCCCAGAAACGCGCGGTGTGGGACGTGGTCGGCCGCACGCTGTGTTCGCGCGAACTGCGCGACGCGTTCGTCCGCCGCCTCGGCCCGGCGCTGATGCGCCGCTTCGGCCCGGGCTATGGCAAAGTCGGCATGTATCCGATCCCGGTTCTCACCCGCGACATTCCCGGCTATCTGATCACGCCGCACACCGATACCAAGTGGAAGGGCATCACCGTCCAGCTCTACCTGCCACGAGACCGCGCCAACCCGCATATCGGCACGATCTTCCACGAAAAACGGGCCGACGGATCGCTGGCGAAGGTCAAGCAGATGAGCTTTGCGCCCAATTCCGGCTACGCGTTTGCGGTCGGCACCGACACTTGGCATTCGGCCGATCGGGTCGGCCCCGAGGTCAAGACGCGCGACAGCATTCTGCTGACCTATTTCGTCGACGCCGGGCTCGTGCGCTATCTGCGCAACCGCGGCAAACGCCTCGGCAATTTCCTCGGCAGCGAGTTGCGCAACATGTGGCCGTAGGGCTGCGAGTCGCTGCCCGCTTCATTAATGCCGCCTTAAGCGCCGCGCGGGCATGATCATCGCATGGTCACCCGCAAGCGTTTGCGTTCGATCCTGACCGCGCTTGGCCTCTATGTCATGGCCGGCCTGTTGATTGGCTATTTCGGCGTGAACGCCTACAGCGGCAATCACGGCATCAAGGCCAAGCAGGACATCGACCGGCAGATCGCGGCGCTGACCGGGGAATTGCGCGGGCTGCAGATCGAGCGCGCACAATGGCAGCGCCGCATCAATCTGCTCCGTCCCGACGACATCGATCCCGACATGCTTGACGAGCGCGCCCGCGAACTGCTCGACTACGCCGACCCGCACGATCTGGTGCTCTCGATCAAAGCGCCGCTGCCCGCGCCGGCGGCCGCGCCGAGGCCTTGAACTCGCTCGCGCCGTCTCCGAAATTAGGTTTTCCGACAACGATTTGTCCGGCAATCCCGCAATGCCGGATATTCACGTCGCCGACTTTCGCGGTAGCGCGAATTCGGCTATGAGGTCGACTGCGCGGGACGCGTCGAGGAGACCGAATGGCCGTAGCCAGAACCAGAACCGCTGATCAAGGCGTCCAAGACCTCCGCCCCGTCGCCGAGCCGGCCGCTCCGCAAGGTCCGATTGCCGAATTCAATAAGGACACGGAGTTCCAGGCGCTTCGGCAGATGCTCTTGATCCGGCGCTTCGAGGAAAAAGCCGGCCAGATGTACGGCATGGGTTTGATCGGCGGCTTCTGCCACCTCTACATCGGCCAGGAAGCGGTTGTGGTCGGCATGAAGATGGCGATGGTCGATGGCGACCAGATGATCACCGGCTATCGCGATCACGGCCACATGCTGGCCTGCGGGATGGATCCGAAAGGCGTCATGGCCGAACTGACCGGCCGGCGCGGCGGCTATTCCAAAGGCAAGGGCGGCTCGATGCACATGTTCTCCCGCGAGAAGAATTTCTTCGGCGGGCATGGCATCGTCGCCGCGCAGGTGCCGCTCGGCACCGGCATCGCCTTCGCCAACGCCTATCGCGACGCCAAGAATGTCTGCCTGACGTTCCTCGGCGACGGCGCCGCGAACCAGGGCCAAGTCTACGAAAGCTTCAACATGGCGGAGCTGTGGAAGCTCCCGGTGGTCTACGTCATCGAGAACAATCGTTACGCCATGGGCACGTCGGTGTCGCGCTCCTCGGCGACGACCGATTTCTCCAAACGCGGCTCGTCTTTCAATATCCCGGGCAAGCAGGTCGACGGCATGGACGTGCGGTCGGTGAAGGCGGCGGCCGATGAGGCGCTCGCCTGGTGCCGCACCGGCAAGGGACCGACCATTCTGGAAATGATGACGTATCGCTATCGCGGCCACTCGATGTCCGACCCCGCCAAGTATCGGACCAAGGAGGAGGTCGACAAAATGCGCACCGAGCACGACCCGATCGAGCAGGTGCGCAAACGGCTGCTCGACAAGAAATGGGTCGGCGAGGATGAGCTGAAAAAGATCGACGCCTCGGTGCGCGCCGTCGTGAACGAAGCGGCCGAATTCGCCACCCACGACGCCGAACCCGACCCTTCCGAACTCTACACGGACGTCTATCGGTAAAGCGTATCGTTAATGCGATTAGTGCGACGGATGTAGACGCCTATGCCGACAGAAGTTTTGATGCCGGCCCTCTCGCCCACCATGGAGAAGGGCAACCTCGCCAAGTGGCTGAAGAAGGAAGGCGACGCCGTCAAATCCGGCGACGTCATCGCCGAGATCGAGACCGACAAGGCGACCATGGAGGTCGAGGCGGTCGACGAGGGCACGCTGGGCAAAATTCTGGTGCCGGAAGGTACCGCTGACGTCGCCGTCAACACGCCGATCGCCATGATCCTCGGCGAGGGGGAGGACGCCTCGGCGCTCAAGGACGGCAAGGCCGCCAAAGCTGGCGCGGCCGCCAGCGCGCCGGCGCGTCAGGAGAAAGCCGCCGAATCTGCGCCGCCGGCTGCGGCCGAGCCCGCCAAAGCGCCGCCGCTAGCACCGCCCAAGACCGGCACGGCCGAAGCCGCCGCGGCTCCGGCTGCGCCCGAGCCGGAAGTGCCGGAAGGCACCGAAATGGTCACGATGACCATGCGGGAAGCGCTGCGCGACGCCATGGCCGAGGAAATGCGCCGCGATCCGGACGTGTTCGTCATCGGCGAGGAGG
>JASHXZ010000849.1 GCA_030043285.1 Xanthobacteraceae bacterium
GTCGGCCGAACAGTCGCCCGCCGTCATCCACCAAGCCATCGCCGCCGCGTATGCGGGCCGCGGCGTTGCGCATTTGACGCTGCCGCAAGACGTCATCAACGCCAGAGCCGAGGGCAGCGTCGCGAGCGTCGCCACGCTCAAGCCGCGGCCCGAAACCATCGCCAGCGCCGCGGACATTACCGAGATCGCACGCCGCATCGATGACGCCGACAGCATCGTGATCATGTGCGGCGCCGGATGTCATGGCGCGGCCGACGCATTGCGCGCGCTCTCCGACCGGATCGAGGCGCCGTTGATCCATTCCGTCAAAGGCAAGGACATCATGCCTTACGACGATCCGCGCTGGATGGGCGGCATCGGCATGATCGGAACCAAGGCCGACTACAAGGCCATCATGGATTGCGATCTGCTGCTGATGCTCGGCACCGACTATCCGTATGCCGAATTCCTGCCGCGCAAGGCCATTGTCATCCAGGTCGACGATCGGCCGCGCGTGCTCGGCCGGCGCGCGCCGACTGCGCTCGGCGTCGTCGGCTCGGTGCGGCCGACGATCAAATCGCTGTTGGACCGGGTCAAGCAGAAGAACGACCGCGAATTCTTCAATTTCATCACGACCGGGCGCAAGTCCTGGGACAAGATGCTGGACAGGCAGTGCGATCTTGCGCGCAGCAAGGATCGCATTCATCCGCAGGCGGTGGCGCGTTCGGTCAGCGATCTTGCGGCGCGCGATGCGGTGTTCGTGCTCGACACCGGGCTCAATACGCTGTGGTCCGGCAACTGGATCCGCCAGACCGGCGCGCAGCGGATCATCGGCTCGTTCAACAATGGCGCCGTCGGCACCGCGCTTGGCCAGGCTAACGGTATCCAGGCGCTCGATCGTTCGCGTCAGGTCATCGCGCTGTGCGGCGACGGCGGTTTCAACATGCTGATGTGCGAGTTTCTCACCGCCATGCATCACAAGCTGCCGGTGAAAGCCTTCGTCTACAACAACTCGGCCCTCGGACTGATCACGCTGGAGGCCGAAGCGATCGGAGTGCCTGCTTGGAAAAGCGCCATCGATTTCCCCAATCCGGATTACGCGGCGCTGGCGCGCGCCTGCGGCGGGGTAGGCTTCAAGGCCGAGAAGCCGGGCGAACTGCGCGCGGCCATCAGCCAGGCGCTCGAGGCGGAAGGCCCGGCTATTGTCGACTGCGTGGTGGCGGCCGACGAATTGCCCAACCTTCCGCACATCGACCTTGAGATGTTCGGCAATTTTGCCAAGGCCAAAATCAAGGAAACGGTCCTCGCCGCGACCGGCGGGTGACGGAAGGTGCGGCCGCTGTCGTGCTATCGAGACGAGAATCCGACTACGTCGAAGAGTTCGCCCCATTGGCAGGCCGCGAAATCGCCCATGGCGTAATTAAGAGGCCCTCGATGAACCGCAGAGCGTTGATCGGTGCTGCGGCCGCTGTCGCCGCAGCTCCCGTGCTGAACCGTGTCGCCAACGCCCAGACGTCGCCGAAGACGAAGAATGTGGTCTTCGTCCACGGACTGTTTGCCGACGGCTCCTGCTGGTCGAAGGTCATCGCCCGCTTGCAGCAGAGGAGCGTCAACTGCACCAGCGTGCAGAACCCTCTGACCTCGCTGCATGAGGCATCGGCGGCGGCGCGGCGGGCGCTCGCGGCTCAGCCGGGCCCGACGGTCCTCGTCGGCCACTCTTTCTCAGGAATGATTATCACCGAGGTGGGCGTCGACCCGAAGGTCACCGCCCTCGTCTATGTCGCGGCGCGGGCGCCCGATGCCGGCGAGGACTATGCGGCGCTGGCGAAGAATTATCCGACGCCTCCGGCCACGGCCGGCGTCGTCTTCAACGACGATTGGGGCCAATTGTCCGAGGCGGCTTTTTTGCGCGACTTCGCAGGCGACCTGCCACGTGAAAAAGCGCGCGTCCTCTATGCGGTCCAGCAGCCGTTCAAGAAGTCGCTGACGACGGAAAAGACGACGAACGCCGCCTGGCGCAGCAAGCCGACCTTCTATGCGGTGTCGACCCAAGACCGCACGATCAATCCCGACCTCGAGCGCTTCATGGCCAAGCGCATGGGCGCGACAACGATCGAGGTCGAGGCGAGCCACCTCGCGCTGCTCTCACACCCCGATGCGATCACGAACCTGATCCTGCAGGCGCTCGCCGTCTGAGACCTCGGCTCGATCGACTGGGCGTGCGGCTCACGCCACCTTCTTGTTATACGGCCCGGGTACCTCGGTGGCGTCGTGCACGCAGGACACGAGTCGTCGTAGAAACGCATCGCCTTGACCAACGCGATCATGAATTTGTTGGCGGTCGCCTTCTGCTGCGCGAATTTTGGGCTGAAGAAGATTCCCATCGTAAAGCGACTCCGGATTATTCTCGCACTGCTGAGCTTCAATCCGGATCGAGAACGTCCATAAGGGAGAATTGACGCTGCCGATCCACAATGCTAGATTGTTCTTCCGGCACATGCTACCCCCACGCCCAAAAGGAAGAAGTTGCGCAATCTCGGGAGGACAACGTGTCATACTCGCAATCGTTACCATATGCCGCGCCGTACATTGAAGCAGAGGAGATCGAGGGAGCCCTCAGCGCGCTCAAGTCTGGTTGGTTTACTCAGGGACCTCGCGTTGCGGCGTTCGAAAATGCTTTTTCCGAATATCTGGGGGGCGGCAAGGCGCTTGCCTTGAGTTCGGCGACGGCTGCCTTGCACCTGTCTCTAATTTGCGCGGGTGTTAAGCCCGGAGACGAAGTGATAACAACCCCATTCACATTCGCCAGCACCGCCAATGTCATTGAACTTTTGGGAGCATCGACCGTATTCGCCGATGTCGAGGAAACGACGCTCAATATCGACGTCCAGGCAGTTAAAAGTAAAATCACAGCCAAGACGAAGGCTATTATTCCGGTCCACTTCGCTGGATTCCCATGTGACATTGATGCACTTCGTCTGCTTTGCCATCAACAGGGAATCAGTTTGATCGAAGATGCCACCCACGCAGTGGGTGCAGAATACAAGGGGCGGAAGGT
>JASHXZ010000850.1 GCA_030043285.1 Xanthobacteraceae bacterium
GAAGCTGCCGCCTTCGCCGACGCTCAGATTGACCACGATGTCCTTGATCATTGCGGCGTCTCCCTGTGCCTGGTCATGCCGTCGTCATTTCATAGCACGTGCGATCGGTCATTGATCGAGATCAAGCGCCTCGGCGGAGCCTACTTCTTCTTGATCGCGCCGTCGTCGTCGAATTGGCTGATATAGGCCCACAGATCGGCGACTTTGGTGTCGTCCTTGATACCGGCGAACGGCATCTTGGTGCCCTTCACCATGGCCTGCGGGTCGTGGATGTACTGCTTGAACGTGGCCGCGTTCCAGGTAATGCCGGAGTTCTTCATCGCCTCCGAATAGGGGTAGTCCGCGACGCCGCCGGCCTTGCGGCCGTCGAGGCCGTTGAGCTGCGGCCCCAGCATGTTCTCGGCACTGTCGCCGACCTGGTGGCAGGCCCGGCACACCGCAAAGTCTTTTTCGCCGTCGGCGGCATTCTGCGCGAACGCCGCACCCGCGGACGTCGCCAACATGACGGCGCCGACAATCAACACTCTCATTGTTGCGTTCCTTTTCGACGATCGCCCGACCCGTTCAAGCGAGCCGGCGTTGCGCTGTCAACGCCAAATCCCCGGTGCGCCGGCCCCCAGGGCAGGGCATTGATCGTTTGCCGCGTGACCAGGATTTTCGCGCTATAATGGGCGCGGTAATCGCCGCTCAACACCAGGAGCAAAACGTGCCGGTCGCAATGCCGTTGCCGGACGATGCCGTGCTCAAGCGCCGCGCCGAGATCGTGGCCGCGCTGCGCAGCATCGTGCCCGGCGAGGGCGTCATCGCCTCCGACGAGGCGATGCGGCCGTACGAAAGCGACGGGCTCACCGCCTATCGCCAGCTGCCGATGGTCGTGGTGCTGCCGGAAACCACCGCGCAGGTCGCGGGCGTGCTCGGCTATTGCCACCGCGAGGGCATCAAAGTCGTGCCGCGCGGCGCCGGCACGTCGCTGTCCGGCGGCGCGCTGCCGCTCGGCGACGGCGTGCTGCTCGGCATGGCCAAATTCAACCGCATCCGCGAGATCGATTTCGATAACCGCGTCGCCGTGGTCGAGCCCGGCGTCACCAACCTCGCGGTGTCGCAGGCAGTCGAGGATGCCGGCTTCTATTACGCGCCCGATCCATCGTCGCAGATCGCCTGCACTATCGGCGGCAACGTGGCGGAAAATTCAGGCGGCGTGCACTGCCTCAAATACGGCGTGACCACCAACAACGTGTTTGGCTGCGAACTGGTGCTGATGACCGGCGAGATTTTGCGGTTCGGCGGCAAGCATCTCGATGCCGGCGGCTACGACCTGCTCGGCATCGTCACCGGGTCCGAAGGTTTGCTCGGCGTGGTCACCGAGGTGACGGTGCGCATCTTGAAGCGGCCGCAGACCGCGCGCGCCGCTTTGATCGGCTTTCCGACCTCCGAAGACGGCGGCGATTGCGTCGCCCGCATCATCGGCGCCGGCATTATCCCCGGCGGCATGGAGATGATGGACGGCCCCGCCATCAAGGCCGCCGAGGATTTCGTCCACGCCGGCTATCCGCTCGACGTGGAAGCGCTGTTGATCGTCGAGCTCGACGGCCCGGGCGCCGAGGTCGATCATCTGCTCGAGCAGGTGCAGGAGATCGCCCGTAGTTGTCGCGCGGTGACCTGCCGGGTGTCGAATTCCGAGGAAGAGCGGCTGTTGTTCTGGGCCGGCCGCAAGGCGGCATTCCCGGCGGTCGGCCGCATCTCGCCGGATTATTACTGCATGGACGGCACCATCCCGCGCGCCAAGCTGCCGCTGGTGCTCAAGCGCATGCAGGAGCTGTCGCGGCACTACGGGCTGCGTTGCGCCAACGTGTTTCATGCCGGCGACGGCAATCTGCACCCGCTCATCCTCTACGACGCCAACAAGCCGGGCGAATTGGAGCGCGCCGAAGAATTCGGCGCCGACATTTTGCGGCTATGCGTCGAGGTCGGCGGCGTGCTCACCGGCGAGCACGGCGTCGGCGTCGAGAAGCGCGACCTGATGCCGGCGATGTTCACGCAAACCGATCTCGATCAGCAGCAGCGGCTCAAATGCGCCTTCGACGACAAGAGCCTGCTCAATCCCGGAAAGGTCTTTCCGACCCTGCACCGCTGCGCCGAGCTCGGCCGCATGCACGTGCACGCCGGCAAGGTGGCGTTTCCGGATCTGCCGCGGTTCTGAGCGCTGCTGCGCTTATCAGAACTTCAAGCGGAAGGTGCCGTTGACGGAATTGTCCTGGTCGCGGCCGGAGAGCTGGCCCACATAGGCGACCCCGATCGTCGTCCGGCTATTGAGCGCAAGATCGGCGCCGGCATCGACGAGGGCTGCGTCGCGCGCGATCGGCACGCCCGCTATGGTGAAGGCGGTGCCGATGGTCTGGAACGACAACGCCGCGGTCGGCGTGACGTCGCCAAAGGCGTGCTGCCAAGCGGCCGAGACGCGCGGGGTGAGCGCCATGCCGCCCCAATCAAATGTCGTCGCGGCGCGCGCGCCCAGCGTGGTGTAGCCTACGGTGTCGTTGTCGGCGGCGCCGTTGAGCGCCGC
>JASHXZ010000851.1 GCA_030043285.1 Xanthobacteraceae bacterium
GACCAGCAGCAGCAATTCGTTAGCGCGCTTCGCACATCGGGTTTTCGCCGCGCTCTTGAAAATACGATTGAGATCGCGGTGGCATTCGATGACGTCGCGCGCATCGGAGTGCCACAGCATGTCCGGCAGACATCCATAACCGTGCATGGCATGGTAGCTTTCGCACAGCGTGCGGCACTTGATCGCGAGCTCTCTCGGCAAGAACCGGAAATCGGGAGTGCCGTCAAAGCCTAGGGTGTTCGGATGCTCGGAGCCGACACCAGCGTCGTAAGCGAGGGCCATGTGCGTCGTCGAATTTCTTAGCCGGTCAGCAAGTCTATGTTGAATCGCCATAAATATTCGAGATCAGTTGGTTTGCTTTAAGATAGTAAAAAAATATATCGACACTACTGGATAGGTAACCCGGCGCAAGGCGGTCTCTTGAAGGATAGAGGCGAGCGGATCGAAGATCCGCCCTGAGGCCGCTGGATGTCACTGCGATCACGCCGAGGGCTACGTTGCACATTCCGCGCTTGCCCCTTACGAGCGCGTACGCGCGCTGGCGCCCCGATTGTGATTGATTGCGCGGATCGTTTCAGAACTTGATAATCATGTCGCTGGCGAAGGCAAACTGCGAATTCTTGGTGCCATTGTTGTAAGCCGCCGCGTTATAGGAATGGTCGTAGCGAATTTCCGGGCGAACCTCGATCGAGGGCGACAGCCAGTGGACCCAGGCAAGCGTGTTCTCGGTGTACCAGGACGCGAATCCGGTTCGCTGGCCGCGCATATCGTCGAAGACTTCGTTGCGCAAACCTAAGTAGTCCCTGTCCGTGAGCTGATACATGACGTAGAGAGTCGACGAGTATACTCCGGCCGTACATTCCGTGGCCGGTGGTGGGCAAAGCGCGGGATTCGCGCCCGGAATTGTCGACACCGTCGGCACGTCGATCTGGTATTCGTAGTAATCCTCCGTCGCCATCCACAGGCGCTCGGTAACTTTGTGGTACCATACGAACTCGTATAAATTTTCGTTGTTGAAGCCGAACTTCGCATCGTTCGAGCCATTGTCGCAAACATAAATATTATCCCACGAACTGTCGGAATTCCATTGAAGACAGGCCGTCACCGTCGGTCTCGCATCAGGTTCCCAGGGTGCAACGTCGTTGCCGGCGTTAAGGCCAACCTGCACCATCCAGTTTCTGGTCAGTCGCGTTGACCAGACGGCGCCAAACTGGGTGAACGGATCGTAGGTGTATTGCAGTGAATGCGTATCGAAGACGCTCTGATAGTCGAGATCAGCCTCGATATCAGGCAGCGTGGTATAACGGCCGACGCGGAGGTCGCTGCCCTGGCCGACCCAGGGAATGTAGAGATCGAAGTAGAAGTTCGCCGGGGTGTAGCCATATAGGGCATTCGACTGTGTCAGCACGTTACTAAATATGCCCTCCATGGTGACTTCCCGGTAGTCGGTGCCATACATGCCGACGACGCGGAACCCCCAATCGATATGGTCCTGTTGCGTCGTGTCTGGAAGGCGCTCGACGTAAATCACCGCTTGGTTGAGCTGAGCTGTGTTCGAGTTGAAGTCATAGCCGGCTGGAGCGTTACCGTTCACGCCGTTTGACGTGCTGACGTTAAACCCGGCGTCGACCCAGCCCCAGATCTCGATATGATTGTCCTTCAGGAAATCGCCGGCCGGCGTGCCGCTCAATGCCTTCATCAGATTGTCGCCCTCGGAATTTGGTGTCGAGCCGCCGAGCGACGGCGTGCCGTTAAACGGCCAGTCGGTCCAGGGCCAGGGCGGCGAGCTCAGCGGCGCTGGCGGAAATGGCGGCGGAAGTCGACCTGACGGCGCCGCCGCAGTTTGAGTCGCCGGCGGTGGCGGTGGCGGGTTGAATTCGGCGGCATAGGCGTCGAACAGTCTTTCGATGAAACTCTGATCGCTGGGCGTTGTTTGCACCGCCGGCGCGCTCTGTGCGAACACGGCGGCAGGGACAGAGACGAATAACCCGGTGGCGGAGAGAGAACGGATCACTGAACGACGCATAGGCACACCCCCAGACCAGTAGTCCGGTTCCGGATAGACCACGGCCGCGCATTTAAAATCGAGAGGGCTTCACATGGCCGCGAGTATGAAATCGAGGGGGTTCGACCTGGCCTCGCATATGAAATCGAGACGGTTTAGAGCTTAGAATCGTTAAAGTGATCATGTTGAGACGTCATAAATATTCGGGGTTTGTTGGGTTGCTTTTAGATAGCAAAAAATCATATCGGAGCGATTGGTCTGCAGCGGAACGCAAGACGGTTTTTGAAAGATAGGAGAGGCGAACTGATCGAAGATCCGTCCCAACCAAAGTGTGGATTGAGTCGAAAGCGCGCGTTAATTTTTGGTTACTGTTGCCGAATCGCTACACTCGTCGCGGAATCTTCACTTAACGCGGTCGGTCGGGTTTTCCAAATCATTGCGGCCATGGGGTTATCTGGAGCTTTCCGCAAGTCGGCGAGCCAACACCGCCGATCCAAGGCACGATCGGCGCTTAAATAAGCGCCATCATATGCATTTGACCGATTGACGGGCAGAGTTGGCCGGAATCGCCCAAGAGGAATATCTTTTAGATATTAAAGTGGCCCTCTAGCAATATCGACTCCTTCGTCTCCGCTGTCACAAATCGCAGTCGCAAAGCTTGAACTGTAAGCGTTTCGCCCCCGGGGATGGCGTGCCGCTTTCAGATAGCAATGAGCGGGGTGGGGTCATGAAAAGAGTCATTTCCATTGGCGTGTTGCTGCTTGCGGCGATGTCTGCCGGCCGCGCAATGGCGGCGGACATGCCGGTCAAGGCGCCGGCGATACCGGTGCCGCAGTGGGGTTGGACCGAGTTCTATTTCGGCGTGAACATCGGCTACGCGAAGGGCCAGACCTCCTGGTGCACCGACGCCGAGTTCATCAATTGCGGCACCGCGACGCCAACCGATATCTATAACGCAACCTCCGACGGCCTCGTTGAAGGCGGTCAGTTCGGCTATCGCTGGCAAGTCCCCAATACGTTTGTGGTCGTCGGCTTCGAGGCGATGCTGGATGGGTTGACGATCAGCAGCATGAAGAACGGGGTGCCGTCGCCGACGACGCTGACCCGCTACACGTCCTTCAACAATCTGGAAAGCGCGACCGGCCAGCTCGGCTTGGCCATGGGCCGATTGCTCGCCTACGGCAAAGGCGGCTTTGCCATGACCGAGCTCAATCTCGACGCGCAAAACACCGCCACCGGGGTCGATCTCAGCGTCCCTGGATGGAAATGGGTCGAGGGTTGGACCGCCGGCGT